>NZ_JAOALE010000007.1:0-90820 GCF_047462575.1 Synechococcus sp. 'PEA 65AY6A-5F PE A' | reverse complement strand
TTTCTCTCCTTCCTCTTGAATACCTGTACCCTATTTTAAATTAAAAGACTGTACAAGCCCAATATAAACAAAATGCACAAGTTCCCTAACCATTTGTAGGTCTGGATAATTTGGTCGGCACTCCAGCCAAAATCATCAACCAAGCGGTTCATATCCCCACCAGCATCCCCCTGGCCACACAGCAGAGTTCCCCACGGGATCGGAGCTAGCCCTTTTTGGATTCTGTGCCATTGCCAAAAGCTTCTCCAGAGGCTGCTGGCTGCAACTCCCAGAACGACGAATCGCCAAAAGTCCCACCGCCAGCGATCTGGCAAGCGAAGATAAAAGCAGGCCATCAAGAAGGTGCTGATGTAAAACTCGCCGCCCACGCCGCCAAAGGTAATTAGCATTTCTTTGGTGCGATTGGGCATTAGCCAGGTCATATAAAACTGCAGCAGCGCAAGAACAACAACCAATGCCTGTAGCCATCGAATCCGCTCCTTGCGGGTCGACCAGAATAGCAAGCTCAGCAAAAAGAGGATCCCAAAGTACACAAAGGGATCCTTTTCCGGACTGATGCTGGTCCAGCCAAAAGGTAAGGGCAAAGCTCGATGCCCGCTCCACCAGGCAATGCTGGCATGGCCCAGCTCGTGAATCCAAATGTGCCAAGGCAAATGTAACAACTCCAATAGGGCAATGCTGTTTACCAGCAGGGCTACCACAAATGCAACTGGGTAAGCCCAGATATTTATCGCCCAGCTATCAAAAGAAAACCGATCCCATCGCTTTTGGGATCTCAAACGCAGGCTGCGCTGCCAAAGCAACTGAGAGCCACAGAAAGCGCGGATTTCCAATTGCTCTAGGCGTGGAATCCGCAGTTGCTTCACCATCAAAAACAGCCGGGCCACAACAACCGGCGGAGAGGGGCTTTGGGACGGGGATCCCAGCAGGTCGATGCGCAAGGTGTTGTCGGCAAGATACACTTGCGCGGGCCAGCGCCACTTCAGGAGCTCTGCCCGAACCACCCGCAGGATCGCTTGGCTGTCCCCAGCGCGGGCCAGGGGGAGGGGATCAGGTAGGGGGGACATCCACACTCCAGAGGCAGGACGAGGATCCCTACCCATTGTGGCCTGGGCCGACTGGCAACGGCGAAATTGCGCTCCCTCTCAGGCCGCTCTGGGGGGAGCTTGGTATAGTTGAGGGCAGCAGGTGTGCCGGAGTGGGTGCAATTCATGCCTGGATTGGAACGGGAGCCCAAACTGTCTAGGCAGAGCTCTCTGTGGGGGGCAACGCTGCTGCTGGGCTTGGCCGGAGCAGGTTTATTTTCCCCCTTGCCCGCTCAAGCAGAGCTGACCGCCGTTCCTGGCTTGTCTCGCATCGAGAGTTGGCACTACGACCCGCAGCGGGGATGGCTAGAGGTCAACACCCAGGGAGAGGTGCGTCCTTTTCTGTTTGTGCTGCAAAACCCTCCTAGGGTAGTGCTGGATTTTCCCAACACTCTCTTTGGGCGGGAGCCCCAAACCCAGACCTTTCCGGGGCGGGTTACCTCGTTGGAGATCAAACAGTTCACCCCAACGATCACTCGCTTTGTGCTGCACCTGCAGCCGGATCAGCCTCTCAGCCTCGACCAACTGCAACTGCTCACGGCTGGTCCCTCCCGCTGGGCTGTCCAGTTCCTCCAACCCGAGCAGCCCTTGCCCGCAGCAGCACCGCTATTTCCCTCGGCAGCCGGCCCCAGGGATCCCATCTCACCGTCCCCGCCGCTGCCCCGCCGCCCCGAAGCCAGCCCACTCTCTCCTCCTGCAACCTCCCCTTCCAGCCATCGGATCTTGGCCATTTCTCCGCAAGCGGAGGGCTTTTTCATCCGCACTCAGGGTAGCCCTTCCACCACGGTGCGGCGCATCCTCGATCCGGATCGAGTGGTGGTGGATTTTCTCAACACCACCCTCAGCCCCGCCCTCACCCAGCGGGTCTATACCGTCAACCGCCTGGGGGTTTCGCGGCTGCGGGTGGGGCAATTCGAGCCCACCATCGCCCGCGTGGTCTTGGATGTGGATCCTTCCAGTGGCGACTGGGAGGCCCGCTACGACCCGCAGCAGGGAGGAATCTGGATCCAGCCCGCCGGGGGTGCTGCCCAGGCCAGCCTTCTGCCCGATCTCAGCTCTGCCGACTCCCAAGGGCCCCTGGCTACCTTGCGCTCTGTGGAGCTGCGGGGGAATCAGCTCATCATCAGCGCCGATGGGTTCATGTTCTACCGGGCCGGCTGGGATCCGGAAAGCGGCGGCTACCGCATCAACGTGGCACCGGCCCGCCTACCCGAGTCCTTGCCGGATCCCGGCTTGCCAATTGGAGGGCCGGTGCAGCGGATCCGCTTTGTGCAGGAAGATGCCCGCACGGTCAGCATTCTGGTGCAACCTGCCGAAGAGTTCAACGTCTTTGAGCCCAATCCCGGCCAGGGATCCCGCCGCATCACCCTGGAGCTGCGCCCCCTCCACGCTCCGCCGTCCGCACCCCAGCCGCAACCGCCTGCCCAAGCTTCCCTTCCTTCCCGCCGGGGCCGGACGGTCATCGCCATCGATCCAGGCCACGGCGGACGGGATCCCGGTGCCATTGGGGTGGGTGGGATCCAGGAAAAGGACATCGTGCTCTCCGTTTCCCACCAGGTACGACACCTGTTGCAAGAGCGGGGGTATGAGGTGGTGATGACCCGCACCGACGACCGGGAAGTGCTGCTGCAGCCGCGGGTGGATATGGCCGTGCAGGCCAACGCCACTCTGCTGGTGAGCATCCACGCCAATGCTCTAGAGCGCTCCAGCATCCACGGCATTGAGACCTACTACCTGCGGCCCGACAGCGCCGAGCTGGCTGTGGTCTTGCACCGCAGCTTGGTGAGGGCCAGCGGCGCCGCCGACCGGGGGGTGCGACGGGCCCGCTTCTTCATGGTGCGGGAAACGCCGGTGGGCATGCCTTCGGTGCTGCTGGAGCTGGGGTATGTAACCAACCCAACCGAAGGGCGAAAGTTGGCTACCCCCGAATACCAGGCCATTTTGGCGCGGGCCATTGCCGAGGGCATCGAGGCCTTTCTGCGTAGCCGCCAAAGATAGGGACTCGGTCGGATCTTTGGTTTGAGCTGTTCGCCCCTACGGCCCACTCCGTGAAGGGACGAAGTCCCAGGGTAGGGAAGCTGTCGCCGAGACTCTCGGAAGCAGGGTAGGATACAGCAGCTTCAGCCAAGGTGTTGAGGAGAACGGAGCATGCGTTGGGAGTGGGGATCAGATCCGGATCCCAGTTGGCCAATTGGGGTGTTTGACAGTGGCTTGGGCGGGCTCACCGTCTGGCGGGCCCTGCGCCGTCGCTTGCCCCAGGAGCGCCTTGTCTACTTTGCCGACACGGCGCGGCTGCCCTATGGGGATCGCTCCGCCGAGGAGATCTTGACTTTTGTGCGGCAGATCCTCCGCTGGATGCAGGCGCAGCCGGTGAAGGTGGTGGTGATGGCCTGTAACACCAGCTCGGCGCTGGCCCTGGAGCAGGTGCAGCAGGAGTTTGCCCTGCCCATTCTGGGGCTGATCCTGCCCGGCGCCCAGGCGGCCCTGGCCCAGGGATCCCGCATTGGGGTCATTGCCACGGCAGCCACGGTCAAAAGCCGCGCCTACTCCAAGGCCATTCAAGAGTACAGCGCCCTGGATCCCCGGCGCTTTCCCCAACCTGTCCAGTGCTGGGAGCAGGCCTGCCCGGAGTTCGTCCCCCTCATCGAAGCCGGCCAGTTGGACGGCCCCGAGCTGCGCCAAGCGGCTGAACGCTATTTGCAGCCGCTCCTGCAACAGGGGATCGACACCCTCGTCTACGGCTGCACCCACTACCCGCTGCTGGATCCTCTCCTGAAGTCCTTGCTGCCCTCTTCGGTCAGACGGGTGGATCCCGGCGTGGCGCTGGTGGGATCCCTGGCCCGGGAACTCAGCCTCTGGGGCCTGCGCCGACCCTCAACTGCTAGCCAGGCAGAACCTCACCGCTTCTATGTGAGTGGGGATCCGGAGCGGTTTGCCCAGTTGGCCACTCCTTGGCTGGGCTTTCGACCCCAGGTGGAACGGGTGGAATGGCCGGCCTTGGACGTCAACAACTCCCGCCGGCCCTAGGCAAGAGCAGCAGGCCAGCCCAGGCAAATTGGCCCTACTTGCCCCCCTGTTGCTGCAGCGATCCCACAGGTTCCCTGCCTGCAGCCAGGTCGACACGGAGCAAGGGACAGGGAAAGGCCCTTTGGGTGGCTTTGGAATTGGAAGAGTGCAAGGTTGCCCAGGGCCTGGCCGATTCTCCTTAACTTGATAACCCCGAGTTAGCTCTGGTAGGCTTTAGGCGAGATTCGGCTGGGGGGAGGGGATCTATGGCGGCACGGGTGGGTATCAACGGTTTTGGCCGCATTGGGCGTTTGGTGCTGCGGGCGGCTTGGGGTTGGCCGGAGCTGGAGTTTGCCCACATCAACGAGATCAAAGGTGGGCCTGCTACTGCGGCTCACCTGCTCAAGTTCGACTCAGTGCAGGGCCGCTGGAACACCGACATCGAGGCATCTGAGCAACGGCTGCGCATCCAAGACAAAACCCTTACCTTCAGCGAGTTCAAATCTCCCGGCGAAGTCCCTTGGGCGGATCTGGGGATCGACCTGGTGCTGGAGTGCTCGGGCAAATTCGTCAAGGCGGCAGAGCTGGATGCCTACTTCAAAGCAGGGGTGCGCAAAGTCATTGTGGCTGCCCCCGTCCAGGATGAAGAGGCCCTCAACATCGTCATGGGCGTCAACGACCACCTCTACGACCCCGCTCGCCACCATTTGCTCACAGCCGCCTCCTGCACCACCAACTGCCTGGCCCCCTTGGTAAAGGTCATCCACGAGGGGATCGGCATCCTGCACGGGGTGATCACCACCGTCCACGACGTCACCAATACCCAAAGTATGGTGGATGCCCCCCACAAAGACCTGCGGCGGGCCCGCTCGGCTCTGCTGTCTTTGGTGCCCACCACCACCGGCTCGGCCAAGGCCATCGGCCTCATCTACCCTGAGCTGAAGGGAAAGCTCAACGGCCTTGCCGTGCGCGTGCCCCTGCTCAATGCCTCTTTGACCGACGCGGTGTTCGAGGTAAAGCGGCCCACCACGGTGGAAGAGGTGAATCATCTCTTAAAAACGGCAGCCGAGGGGGAACTCAAGGACATCCTTGGCTATGAGGAGCTGCCGCTGGTCTCGGTGGATTTCAAGGGGGATCCCCGCTCCAGCATTGTGGATGCCCCTTCCACCATGGTGGTAGATGGCACGCAGGTGAAGATCCTGGCCTGGTACGACAACGAATGGGGCTACGCCAACCGCATGGCGGAATTGGCCCGCAAGGTGGCCCTCAGTTTATAGAAGCGTTTTTTGAAGCATCCCCCTTGGAGGCCTGCCCATGACTGCTGTCTCGAGCGCCCAAGCTGCCGCCGTGCGCAACTATGCCCTGGTAACGGCTGCCTACTGGGGCTTTACCCTCACCGACGGCGCCATCCGCATGTTGGTGCTGCTCCACTTCCACAAGTTGGGCTTCACCCCGATTCAGATTGCCATGCTGTTTCTCTTCTACGAGATCTTTGGGGTGATCACCAACTTTCTGGGCGGCTGGATTGGATCCCTGTTTGGCCTGCGGCTGACGCTGTACGGGGGCATCGCCATCCAGATCTTCGGCTTGGTGATGCTGGGGGTGATCAACCTGCAATGGCCGGTCTGGGGCCAGGTGGCCTATGTGATGACGGCCCAAGCCCTGGCCGGGATCGCCAAAGATCTCACCAAGATGAGCTCCAAAAGCGCCATCCGCCTGGTGGTGCCCAAGGAGGCCGAGTCCCGCCTCTTCCGCTGGGTGGCCATGCTGACGGGATCCAAAAACGCCCTCAAGGGGGTAGGGTTTTTCGTCGGGGCGGCCCTGCTGCAGATCTTCACTGAGATCTACGGGGATCCCATGGGCTTCCGCATGGCCAATTTCGTCCAGGCGGGGGCGCTGGCTTTGATCTTCTGTTCCGGGATCCTGCTGCCGGCGGACATGGGCAAGGTCAAGGCCAAGATCCCCTTCAAGCGGCTGTTTTCCAAAAGCCGCGAGATCAACCTCCTCTCAGCCGCCCGCTTTTTTCTCTTTGGGTCGCGCGATGTGTGGTTTGTGGTGGCCCTGCCGGTGTTCCTCTACGACAGCCTAGGCTGGAGCTTTATGCAGGTGGGCAGCTACATGGCCCTCTGGGTCATTGGCTATGGGATCATCCAGTTCCTAGCGCCCCAGCTCCTGGGAGGAGGTCGCCCGGGTCGCGCCCCCAAGGCCCGCACCATCCAGATCTGGACGTTCACCTTGACGGCGGTGCCGGCACTCATTGCTACCGCTTTTATGGCCGGCCTGCCGCCGCAATGGGTGGTTACCGGCGGCCTCATCCTCTTCGGGATCGTCTTTGCCTTCAACTCGGCGGTGCACTCCTATCTGGTACTGGCCTACACAGAGGATGACGATGTCGCCCTCAACGTGGGCTTTTACTACATGGCCAACTCCGGTGGGCGCCTGCTGGGGACGGTGACTTCGGGGATCCTCTTCCAGCTTTACGGTCTGGAGGGCTGCCTCTGGTTTTCCACCCTGTTGATTTTGATGGCAGGGCTGTTTTCGCTGAAATTGCCCGATCCCAGCAAAACCCCCGTGGAGTGGGTGGTTAAGCCGGGGGATTGAGGTGTTAGTCAAGCAGGGCCAGGTTATCCCGGTGAACCGCTGTATCGACTCCCTCGTAGCCCAAGATGTAGGGGATCTCGGCGGTTTTCTTGCCTTTGATCCGCCGCAGTTCCTCGGCGCTGTAGTTGACCAGGCCCCGCCCCACCTCCCGTCCGCCGGGATCGCACAGGCGCACGGCTGCCCCTGCCTCAAAGTCGCCAGAAACGTCGGTGATCCCTGCCGGCAGCAGCGAGCGCCCCTGCTCACAGACTGCCCTTACAGCTCCTTCATCCAGAGTCAGGGATCCCTCGGGGATGAGGCCGTAGGCAATCCACCGCTTGCGAGCACTAACGGGCTGGGGAGCTGGCTCAAAGCGGGTGCCGATGGGCTCGCCGGCTAAGATGGCTGGGATCTGATCGGGCCGTTTGCCGTTGGTGATCACCACCGTCACGCCGGCGGCTGTGGCGATTTGAGCCGCCGTGAGCTTGGTGGCCATGCCGCCCGTGCCCCAGCCACTGTTGCCTTGGGCTTCCGCCTTTATCTGCAGCGGCATCCCGTGCCACACCCGTTCGATCGGCTCGGCGGAGGGGTCCCGATGGGGATCCGCCGAATAGAGCCTGTCCACGTCGGTGAGCAGGATCAGCCACTTGGCCTGTACCATGCTGGCCACGAGGGCAGAGAGGGAATCATTGTCACCAAACTTCAGCTCCTCCACTGCCACCGTATCGTTCTCGTTGACGATAGGGATAACCCCCATCTGCAACAGCTGGGCAAAGGTGCGATTGGCATTGACATAGCGGCTGCGCTCCACAAAGTCGCCGCGGGTAAGCAGCACCTGAGCAATGGGTTGGTTGAGAGCAGAGAAGAGATCATCGTATAGGCGAATTAGCCGTCCCTGCCCCACTGCTGCCACCGCCTGTTTTTCTGCAATTGCCGTGGGTCGTTGGCGCAGGCCCAGGCGGGCACAGCCTACCCCTACCGCTCCGGAGGAGACAAGGATTACCGCATAGCCCTGGCTGCGCAGCCGAGTCAGCACCTCCACCAGCGGCCCCAGCACGGAAAGGCGCAGCGAGCCCGTCTGCATGTCTGTCAAGCTGGAGGTGCCGATCTTCACCACCACTGTTCCCTCTGTTGCTGCCATCTTCTCATTCGATCCACTTGTTCGATCCAGCCAGGGTTCCCCATCCGTATCCCACCATAGCGGAACCGGGGCCCTTGCTTGCCCTCAGAGTCGCTGCAGGGGACAATAGAGGAAAGCAATAAATCTGCCTCAAGGTCTCTCTTTCTCTGCCTGTGAACCCTGTTCGTACCCTCTCCGCCACCAAAGCGGCCTTTTTCAGCGCCTACCCTCGTCCGATCAACGCCGCCTACCGGCGAGTGGTGGAGGAGTTGCTGGTGGAGCTGCACCTGACCACCGTCAACAGCGCCTTCGTCTACGATCCTTTTTTTGCCCTGGGTCTGGTTACTCTCTACGACAGCCTGATGGAAGCCTACCATCCCCCAGAGCAGCGTGAGGCCATCTTCAACGCCCTCTGCAAGGCGCTGCACCTGAAGCCGGAGGTGTTGCGCAAGAACGCCCGCGACCTGCTGGAGCTGATGCGCAGCGGGGATCCCGTCCAGCGATACAACCTGCTCTGTCTCAAGCCGGAGGCAGAAGATGTGGGCGGGCTGAAGGCGATTTTGCAGCGCATGACCCAGCCCCCCTACGCCTACAGCCGAGTTTTGGCGGTTGGCCTCTACACGGCCTACGAAGCGGTGGCCACCTCGCTCTACAAGGAGCCGGAAGAGCGCACCCGCCACTTTCTGGAGGACGTGATCGGCAACCTACCCTTTTCGCCGGAGCGAGTCAAAAAAGATCTGGAGCTTTACCGCAGCAACTTGGATCGCCTGAAGCAGGCGCGGGCCATCGTCGAGGAGATGGTGAAAGCGGCCCGGCGCCAACAGGAGCGCCGCCAATCCACCGCCTCGCTGCCCGAGACTCCCGCCGCCGATCGCAGGGAGTCCAGCGGCTAAAACCCCCTAGACCAAATAGGGGGCCCACCTGTCCACCACCTCAGGCGAGCCGTACCAGCGCCGCCCGCCTCGACCAGAATGGTGACAGTCGGGAAGGGTGAGGTTGATGGCCCCTGGCAGATGGGCGGCCTCGATGGGGGTGATGCCATCTCCCCACAGCTCCCCTTGGCCGGCGGTAAGCCGGTAGCTGTTGTAGGCCAGCCAAGCCAGATAATGCTCCTGCCGCCATAGCGATCCCAGGCCCACGCGCCGCCCTTGGATGGCCTTGCCCGCCACACAGACGTATTTGACCTGTGGCCAGAAGGCTCCCGGGTAGTGGGTGTTAACGAAGTCCAGGTTGCGCCTTGTCCAGCGCTCCCGGCTGGTGTGCGGGGATCCCAGGCTAATTAGGGTGGAAACGTGCTCCCGCCCCTGCCAGACCTGCCCCCCGTAGGGCACGGATCCCAGGTAGATGCGGGCAATCCAGCCGCCCGCGGAGTGGGCCACCAGGTTAACCCGGTCCACTTCAAACTCGGCTTGGGTACGCCGAATCGTGGCCTGCAGCGCCTGCAAGATGGGCGTGACGGGCCTTCCTCCCAGGGTAGGCAGCCAACTGCGCACCTGCAGCGGCACCACCCGAGCCGGGTAACCGCGGGCCTCCAGCTCCCGACGCAAAGGCTCATACTCAGAGGCGCCCGCCAGATAACCGGGCAAGATCACCGTGGGCAGAGCAGCCATGGGCTAGCGGGGGTACCAGAACATGCCCTTGATCCCCTCCGGGTCGGGCGTAAAGCCCAGCCGCTCGTAGAAGCTAACCACATCGCGGTCGGCAAAGAGGGTGATGTTGCTGATGTCTTGGGCGCGCAGCTCGTGGATCACCTTTTCCATCAGCCGCCTGCCCAGCCCCCGGCCCTGAAACTCAGGATGCACCACCACATCCCAGATGGTGGCATTGAAGGCGTGGTCAGAGGTGGCGCGGGCAAAGCCGATGAGGCGACGGTAGCTGCCCCGCTGCTGCCACATCGACACCACCAGAAAACTGTGTTGCAGGGCTTTCCTAACCTTGTGGATGGGGCGACGCGACCACCCTACTGCATCGCAAAGTTCCTCCAGCTCATACAGATCCAAGTTGGGATCCAGGCTAAAGACAATAGTCTCCCCCCCCACCGCCAACGTTTCCTGGCGACGGTCGGCTTTGGCTGTTTGCGCCGGCTCTTTGGTTGTAGCGGCCCCTGCTGCCCCAAACAGGCCTTTCCAAAAGCTCATCTGAATTTTTGCCGAGTAAAAGCCCACCTCTAGCCTGGGCGGGCGTGTCCTCAGTATAGCCAGGATTGGCAGCAGAAATGGTGCATCTGCCCAGGTGTTTCCGCGCAGGCTTGGGACGAACCTTATATCCGAGACTGAGAAATAATCGAGAAAGCTTAGCTCTGGGCACGTTGTATGGCTCCTCCCGGCACCGGCACCCTTGTCAATGCCCTCGCGATCCTAGTGGGCAGCGGCCTCGGTTGGGCGGCGGGCCGTCGCCTGCCCGAACGCATAAGCCAAACCCTGTTGCAAGCCCTGGGATCCCTGGTGTTGGTCTTGGGGATCCAGATGGCTCTCACCCTCAGCAGCGCTGCCCAGGCGGTAACGGTTTTGCTGGCCCTGATCGGGGGGGCTTTGCTGGGGGAAGGGATCGACCTCGAGGCCGCCTTTGAGCGGCTGGGACAGGGCCTGGAAAAGCGGGTGAGCCCCTGGCTGGGCCCCAGCCCTATCGCCCGCGCCTTCGTGACCCCCACCATCCTGTTTGTGGTCGGCCCCATGACTCTGCTGGGAGCTATCCAGGATGGCCTGGGGGATCCCTCGCTGCTCTTGGTCAAGGCCGCCTTGGATGGCATTGCCACCCTTGCCTTTACGGCCAGCCTCGGCTGGGGCACGCTGTTTTCCGCCCTGCCGGTGCTCTTGGTTCAGGGAGGCGTGGCCCTGCTGGCGCGGCAACTGCAGCCGCTGTTGCGCCCAGACCTGCTCGCCGCCTTGGAAGCCACTGGCGGGATCCTCATCCTGGGTATTGGCATTAACCTGCTCGGCCTGGCCCGCCTGCGGGTGGCCAACCTGCTGCCCGCTTTGGTGATTGTGGAGCTGCTGGTGGGATTTTTCCCCCTCTGGGATCTCGACTTCTAGGGAACTGGAGGGGGCTCTCGCCCTGGGGGAGAAGGGAACCCAGCACAAGAGCGTCTGGAACCTCCCTCTCTATCCTCTAAGCCCTACCCTGACCGCCGTCCTAGCTGCTGGGGGCCAGCAGCAGTAAGGGTCGCGTCTTGAAAAAGCCTGATCCGGAAACTGACCCGGTACGCGGCAAGCCCCGTCGTGCCGCTGCGCAGAAGTCGGCAGCCTGCCTCGTGGCACCCACCTACAGTTCAACTTTTGCCAAAGCTTCTTCCGGCCCCACCAGGGCAATGGCCGGGTTGACCAGGTAGGTTGTTGCGGCCTGATGGAGATGGGCAGGGGTGAGCTGCCTTACTCGCTGCAAATACTGCTGGTCGAACTCCAGGCCCAGGCCCAAAATCTCGTACCAACCGGCCAGTTGGGCCACTTGGGCGTTGGTTTGTTTGCTGAGGGCATATTGGCCCAAGAGCTTGCGCTGGGCCATCTCCACTTCCTCGCCGCTCAGGAGGGTGTCGTGGAGGCGACGGATCTCCGCTTGCAGGCGCTCCAGGGCCACCAAAGTGTTCTCCGGTGCCGTGCCCAGGTAGGCCCCAAAAGGGGCGGGATCCCGGCGGGTGGCAAAAAAGGCCGAGACCTCATAGGCCAGGCCGCTGCGCTCGCGCAGCTCCACAAACAGGCGGCTGGACAGGCCGCTGCCCAGGTAGGTGGCCAATAGCTTCAGGGCCGGATAGTCGGCGGAAGCGGCAGGGGAGCCGCGGAAGCCCATCAAGATCGTCGTCTGCTGGGTGGGCTGGGGCAGCTTCAGCAGTTGCGGCCTCTCCAAGGGAGACAGCGGCAGGGCTGGGTCGGGGGCGGGCGGGCCGGCGCTCACCCAATCTCCCAGAGCCGCTTCCACTTGGGCCGCCACTTTCTCGGGCGGCTCTGGGCCGATCACCGCCATCACCATGCCCTCTGGGCGGCAGTAGGTGGCGTGGTAGGCCAGCAAATCCTCGCGGGTCAGGGATCCCACTGTTTCCACTCCTCCCAGCTCTGGCAGGGCGTAGGGGTGATCCCCATAGAGGGCCCGCCGCACCTGATCAAAAGCCAAGCTGAAAGGCCGTTCCTGTCGGGCGCGAATGGCTTGCAGCATCAAGTCCCGCTCCCGCGCCACCTCTGCCTCGGGAAAGCTGGGATCGCGGAGGATCTCCGCCAGCAACTGCAACAGCTCCGGAAAATCCTCCGCTACACAGCGCAGGGCGACCTCGAAATGATCGGCGGCGCTGTCTACCGAAAGGGAAGCTCCCAACGATTCCACCCAAGCGGCAATAGCCTGGGAGTCGCGCTGCCGGGTGCCCTTGGTGAGGACAGCGGCCAGCAACTGGCTCAAGCCCGCCTGCTGCGGTTGCTCTACCCGGCTGCCGCCGCGAAAAAAACAGTGGGCAGCCAGGATCTCCACCGCCGCGTTCTGGCCCACCAGCAGCGTGATGCCGTTGGTCAAGCAGAGGCGCTGCAGATGGCCGCGTTGGGTGGTGGACAGGGTGGGGTGCATTGGGCAAGGGATCCAAGACTGAAAGGCCATCAACGGCAGGCCAGTTGCAGCTCCGAAGCCGCGGCAGCGTCAGAGGCAGCCGGCTTGAGCAGAGCGACCACGTAAGCCTGAGGGGAGAGATACTGCTGCGCCAGCTCGCGGATTTGCGCCGGAGTAAACGCTTGCAACAGCTCCAGGTACTCCTGCAGGCGCTGTACCCCAACCAGGGTCTCGTAGTAGCCGTAGAGGCTGGCCAGTTGACTGGGGGACTCGGCGGAGAAGAGCAGCTCGTGGGTGAGCATGCGCCGGGCGCGATCCAGCTCCGCTTGGCCAATGCCGTCCTGCTGTAACTTCTCGATCTCGTGCAGGATGGTTGACTCCACCTGTGCCAAATCCTCTACCTCCAGTTGAGCGCTGATGCAAAAGAGCCCCCCCTCCTTCAGCACCAGCGAAGAGCAGCCGATAGCCCTCACCCAGCCCCGCTGCTCGCGCAACAGATGCACCAGCCGCGAACTACGGCCCTCCCCCAGCACTACGGCCAACAGCTCTAGGCCGCACACCTGCTCCCAGGCGTCGAGGCTGACAGTGGGCCAGGCTAATTTCAGGCGGGCCTCTTCTGCGCGGGCGTGGGCGCTTTCGCGGCGCAGAACCCCCTGCGGGCGGGGCTGAGGAGAGATCGGAGGGGCAATCCAACCAGGGCCACCGGCGGAGCCGCCAAACTCCTTTTCCACCAAGGCCAGAGCTCGCTCAGGATCAATGCCTCCCGTCACCACCACCGTCATGAATTCGGGTCGGTACCAGCCGCGGTGGTAGGCGCGTAGTAGCTCTGGGGTCAACCCCATCAGGCTTGCCGGCGTGCCCAGCACAGGTCGCCCATAGGGGTGCTCCACCCCAAAGGCAGTTTCCATGAGGAGCTGATAGGCGGTGTAGCCCAGGTTGTCAGCAGCGCGGCGAATCTCCTCCAAAATCACCTGCTGCTCTTGCTCAAACTCCTGATCGGGGATCCCGGCCCGCAACACTGCCTCCGCCAGATAGGGCAAAGTCTCCGGCAGATCGGCGGCAGCTACTGTCATGTAGTAGTGGGTGTAATCCTGGCCAGTAGCAGCGTTGGCAATTCCCCCCCGGCCCTCTATGGCCCGATCCAGCTCGCCGGGGGCCAGTCGCTCGCTGCCCTTGAAGACCATGTGCTCCAGAAAATGGGAGATGCCTAGCCACTCTGGTGGCTCGTTGCGCCCGCCTGTCCGAACCCAGACATCGACAGTTGCAGAATCGGCAATTGGGATAGGGTGAAGAATGACGCCCAGCCCGTTGCTCAGGCAATAGGTATGGGCAGGCAAAAGACGGTGTGTGCGATTCAAAATTCTTAATCGATAGAGATCATCCTTAATCTTATTAAATCTTAACGACGAAAGCCGCTCAAGACAGTATGTGAGGTCACCTTTCATCAAAAACCTGCCACAGCCCCTCTCTCGTCACGCTTGCTGCTGTGGATTAGGGGATCCCTCGCCGGCGAGGTTTTCTTCTACCTGGAAGCCAGGGGGCCATTCTTCGCTGTCGCGCAGCCTCTGCACCACCTCCTGGGGCAGTACCACCCCCAACTCCCGCGCCGCCACCGCTACCACATCGCCGCGGTCGATCAAGCCGGCAATGGCGCCGCTGGGGGTGAAGACCAGAATGCGGCGCGGCTCTGCCTGGCGCATCATCTGAATCACCTGGGGGATGGGGGTTTCCTCTTGCACCCCCTGCAGTTGCTCCATCGGCTTGAGAATGGCTTTGAGGGTGAGGTGATCCCACTGGCTACGCTCGATGTCGTTGAGCAGTTCCGGCCTGACCAGGCCGCGGTAGCGGCCATCTTCTTCGGCAAAATAAACGTCCGCTGGCTGAGCTGGGGCTTCCGGCCTGAGGGAAGAAGGCACCAGGTAGCGATCGACAAACTCCCGCAGGCTCATGCCCGCATCCACCACCCGAAACCGGCGGGTCATCACATCCGCAGCTTTTAGGCGGGCCAGCACCTGCTGCAGTTGCGCATACTGCTCATAGCGGCGGGCGCTGTTGACGATAAATAGGCCAATCAGGCCTATCCACAGGCCGTTGAGGCTCCCTAAGAACACCACCCACAACCCCAGGGCCACCAACCCCCAGCCTACCCCTTGCCCAGCGCGAGCCGCCCACAGCATGCCCTTTTGCCGATCCCCTGTCCAACCCCAGATCGCCGCTTTGAGCATCTGCCCCCCATCCAGGGGCAGTCCCGGCAGCAGATTAAACAGGGCAATCATTAGGTTGATGGCAGCCAGGCTGGCGAGGGTTGAGGTCAGGGGCGACCCCGGCCCAGCCCAAGCTCCGGCCACGCTAAAGAGGACAAACAAGCCCAAACTGAGAAGGGGCCCTGCCAGGGCCACCCAAAAAGCGCCCAGGGGACGGGGGACTTCCCGCTCAATGGCCGCCATGCCGCCAAAGATGAACAGGGTGATGGAACTCACCCGTACCCCATAGGCGCGGGCCACCAGGCTGTGGGCCAGCTCGTGAGCCAGCAAAGAGAGAAACAGCCCCAGGGCCGTCACCACGCCATAGGAGAGCACCAGCAACAGGGCCGCCGGAAACCAGGTGTAGTCAAGGAAGAGGGGGATCCCCCACAGGCTACCGATGCGCAGGCGACTGGTCATGGCGATGCAACTCCTTACAAAGCTCTTACTTGGGAGAAGGCCCAGGAAGGTGCCATTGCAGACTTGACGTGGGATCCCTCTTTTCCACTGTAGCCCTTTTGCCTGGTCTTCCTTCCCCACCCGCCGCCGCCAGCCCAGGGGAACAGCGGGGGGAGGTAACCGAGCTTGCCCTATCCCTAGGGGATCCTGAGGAGTTGCCTAGAGAACACCACCACCTACAACACCAGGCTTCTGAAGATTGTGATAACGTGGTTGGGCATTGGCTCGGCAGGGTTGTAAACCGGCGCTCAAAGGAGCTTTCCCAAAGGCAGCTTTGCAGAAGGGGTGTAACTATGGTTCAGAGCAAGGAAGCACATTCTCCGGCAATCCAGGGACTTGGTATGGGCTCCCTGGGCGAATTTCCAGCCACGGCCCCGGCGGCTGCCCCCGTGTTCTACCGTACCTACAGTCGGCGTCGCCCAGATAGCAGCCGCGAGACCTGGAGCGACGTCTGCGATCGCACCCTGGCTGACATTGCCCGCTTAGGGCGTTTTACTCCCCAAGAGCGGGAGCTGGTGGAACGTCTGCAGCGGCAGTTGAAGGCCTTGATCTCCGGTCGGGCCCTGTGGGTGATGGGCACCGACTGGATCCAGAAGCCGGAAAACTACTCCGGTGCCTACAACTGCACCAGCCTCACCGTGGTGGACTGGCGCTCTTTTGGCCTGATGATGGATTTGGCCATGATGGGCTGCGGCACGGGGGCGGTGCTGGAGCCCCAGTTCATCAGCCAGTTGCCCCCCATCCTCAACCGCCTAGAGGTGCAGGTAGTAGGATCCATTGGTGCCACCCCCCCCGAAGCGCGGCAGGAACACACCCCCATCCAGCGGCAGGGATCCCGGGTGCACATCCAGGTGGGCGATAGCCGCCGCGGCTGGGTGGAGTCTTACCAAGCTCTCTTGGAGCTGGCGGCGGATCCCGGTTTTGGGGGTCAGGTGGAGGTGACGGTGGATCTCAGCCATGTGCGCCCCGCTGGGGAGCGGCTAAAAGGGTTTGGGGGCGTGGCCAACCCCATCAAGCTGCCCGGCTTGTACCAGCGCTGTGCCGCCATCCTCAACAAAGCCGTGGGCAGGCAACTGAACTCGGTGGAGTGCTGCCTGCTCATTGATGAGGCGGCCGCAACGGTGGTGGCGGGGAATATCCGCCGTAGTGCAGGTATGCGCCAGTTTGCCGCCGACGACGAGCTGGGATCTAGCGCCAAAGACAATCTCTGGCAGCAGGACGAGCAGGGCAACTGGAGAATTGACCCTGAGCGAGATGCCCTGCGCATGGCCAACCACACCCGGGTATTTCACCGCAAGCCAACGCGGCAAGAGTGCATTGCTGCCGTGCGCAAGCAGTTTTACTCCGGCGAGGGGGCTATCCAGTGGGCTGGGGAAGCCGTAGCGCGGGCCAACGCCGACCTAATCAACACCCCCGAGCTGAAGCGGGAGTTCCTCAACGTCTATGCCTCGGAGGGACCCGAGGGAGCTAGGCGCTGGATAGAGGAGCGGCAGGCAGCTAGTAGCTCTCCGTCTGTCCAACCGCCAACGTGGCATAGGGTGCAACGGTATGGGCTGAACCCCTGCGTTACCGCAGACACTTGGATCCACACGGGCGACGGCCCGCGCCAGGTGAAAGACCTTATTGGCAAGCAGCACAGCACCTACGTCAACGGCGAGCTATTCAGCACGACCCCAGAGGGGTTTTTCTACTCCGGCACCAAGCCCGTGCTCAAGCTGGTGACCCAGGAGGGATTTTCTCTTCGGCTGACGGGCAACCATCGTGTTCTCAAAGTCATTGCCCAGACTCCAAAGGCGCAATACACGGAATGGGTGCCGGCAGAAGAGCTCCGCCCGGGCGACCGCATTCTGCTGCACAACCATCGCGACCTAACCCCCTGGGATGGTGAGGGGACCTGGGAGGAAGGCTGGCTCTTGGGGAATTTGCTGGGCGACGGCAGCCTTGCCACAACCCAGTGGAATGACACGGCTGTACTGCGCTATTGGCAGGATACGCAGCAGGAGATGAGCCTACACGCGGCTCGGTTGCTGCAGGCTGCGGTAGGGTACGAACCTCGCCGGCCAGAGACCTGTTATCACCCCAAGCTGAAGTGCCGGGTTATCCATTCCACCGGCTTGGCGAAACTGGCGGCTAAGTTCGGCATGGCTCCAGGACAGAAGAAAATGACTGCGGCACTGGAAGCCACAAGCTTTGATTTCCACCGCGGCTTTTTGTGCGGCCTGTTTGACGCAGACGGCAGTGTGCAGGGCGGTCAAGAGAAGGGAGTTAGTGTGCGGCTTTCCCAAAGCAACCTGGACACCCTCAAAGCTGTGCAGCGCATGCTGGCGCGTCTAGGGATTGTCTCGGTCATCTACGAGAATCGCCGTCCCGCTGGGTATCGTCTGCTGCCTGATAGCAAGCGCCAGCCAGCCCCCTACGCCTGCCAGGTGCAGCACGAGCTGGTCATTAGCGGGGACAACCTGCACCAGTTTCAGGCAGTGGTGGGCTTTCGAGAACCGCGCAAAGCTCAGAAGCTAGGTGAACTGCTCGGCAGCTACCAGCGCCGGCTCAACCGGGAGCGGTTTACGGTTACAGTTGCAGCCCTGGAGCCTGACGGCGTGGAACCGGTCTATGACTGCACCGTGCCCGGCCCAAGCTGCTTTGATGCCAATGGGTTGGTTGTCCACAACTGCGGTGAGATCATCGGATGCGACTTCCACTGCAATCTGGCCGAGATCCACCTCAACCGGCTAGATCCCCACAACCGCCAGGAGCAAGAGGAGGCCTTTACGGCAGGGGCCCTGTCGGCTGCGGCGCTATTGCACCACCGCTTTGTTGAGCCCCGCTTCCAGCGCTCAAGGGAATGGGATCCCATTGTCGGCGTCTCGTTTACTGGTCTATTTGACTTTTGCGTCAAAGCCTTTGGGGTGGACTGGCTGCGCTGGTGGCAGGAAGGGAGGCCCGATACGCCTCTGGGGCGGGAGTTTAAGCAGCAGGAGCGGGAATACCTCAGCTTCTGGAAGGAGGTCGTTCACCGCGTGGTTTGGGACTACTGCGACCGCCACGGGTTGCGCCGCCCCAACCGCTGCACCACCGTTCAACCTGCCGGCACCAAGTCGCTCCTGACTAACGCCTCTCCCGGCTGGCACCCGCCCAAGGCTCAGCGCTACATTCGCCGCATCACCTTTGCCAAAAACGACCCCGTGGCCCTGGCCTGCCTGGACTACGGCTACTCGGTGGTGCCCGCCCAGTCTGATAAGGATGAGCACGGCAACCTGCTCAACGACCCCTTTGATCCCCGCTGCACCGAGTGGTTGGTAGAGCTGCCGGTGGAGGTGGAGTGGGCCAACTTGCCCGGCGCTGAGGAGATTGAGATTGAGCGCTTTTCTGCCCTGGCCCAGTTCGACTTCTACATGCAGGTGCAAAAGTACTACACCACCCACAACACCTCGGCCACCCTCGAGCTGCGGGAGGACGAGATCGAGGCGCTGGGATCCCGCATTTACGAGGCCATCCGCGACGACGAGGGGTACATTAGCGCAGCGCTGTTGGCGCGCTTCGACGCCCCCTTCCCCCGCTTGCCCTTTGAGAAAATTGACAAAGCCACCTATGAACGGCTGATGGCCGAGGTCAAGCAAAGGCGAAAGGTCGATAACTTCTACGAGGCGCTGGCGCGCTACGACCGGGCTGCCGCCGCGGCTCGCCCGAGTGGTACGGAAGCGGTGGGGCCGGCCGGGTGTGATGCCCTGGGCTGTCTGATGCCAGAAAACCAGGCCCGTTGAGCTGGGCTGGGAGTGAGCGCTGCTGCGCATTTGATTTGATTTGAATAGGTGGGCTGGATGCGGATACAGTTGCGGCCCCTGGAGAAAGCTCAAGGGCGGGAGATCTGGCGGCGGCTGAGGGGGCTGGTGCTGGCGCTGGTGGTGCTGCTGGGGATCGCCTGCTCTAGCCCCGAGGGCTCTGTGACCTCCCCTCCCGGACTGATCCCCCCTCCGCCCGAGCCGGGCAGCCAGTCGCTCCCCATGCCGGTGCGCACTCTGGGCAACAGCCGCTTTAGGTTGCTGGGTTTGAGGGTGGGGGTGGCCGGGAGCGAGGTTGAAGTTTTGCTAGATAGCGGCTCGGCAGGTCTGCGCATTCTGTCCTCGGCGGCGGGGCGCTTTGGCCTGGAGCGGACAGGGATCCCTTCCACGGTAACCTTCGCCGATGGCACGCAATTTCTCGGAGTGCTGGCTCGCGCTCCCTTCAGCTTGGGCGGGATCCAGAGCCGGGAGCCGGTCACGATTCAGTTGATTGACCAAATCACCTGTGTGGAGCCCCTGGTGGCTACCTGCTCCGACAACCTGTTTGGGCCAGGGCGCCCCTTTGCCGGGATCCTCGGCACCTCTTTGGACGAGCGCAGCCCCGATCGCAACTTGTTTAGTCCCCTCACCCGCCTGCCGGGCAATTTCCGCTCTGGGTACATTGTTCAGACAGGGGGGTTCGACTCTGTTCAAGGCCTTTTCACAGTCGGCCTGACGGAGGCCAACACCGCCGGCTTCAGTTTCCGGCAACTGCCCCAGGTGGGTAGCTTTCCCGATGGCACACCCATCTGGCGGGATGAGGCCCTGCAGGTGGCCTACAGCATTGGCAACACTTCTATCCAAAATGCCCTCAGCCCCACCGTATTTGACAGCGGCGCTTCCGACATCTTCCTCAACGTTCGCCTGTTGGGAGCAGCTCCCTTTCCCACCTCAACCCTACCCCCAGGCTCGGAATGGCGGGCTCTCTTGGAGGGAGCCTTTGACTACCGCATTCGGGTTGGCTTTCCGGTAACGCCCAGCCGGGATCGGATTTTTGTTAACGGCAACCAGAGAGTGCAACTGTTGGGCATGCCCCTGTTTTTCAACGCCGATGTTGCCTTTGATATTGAAAGGGGGCGGATCGGCTTTCGCCTGCGCTGAGGCCGATCCCCTCTTCTGAAGCCTCGAGTTAACTGCAGAGGAAAGTGATGGTTGCCCAAGGGATCCCTGCCCATCGAAGGACACGCCGCTGGCCCTGGGTCTGGGTTCTGCTGCTGTTGTGTTGGCTGGGGTTGGGTGCACCAGCCTGGCCGATTAGCTTGGGGGATCCCTTGCCGGAGTGGGCTAAGTCTATGCAAGTGGGGCGGCAGCGGCTGCGCGGCGTGGAGCACTACCAAGGCCAAGAGCAGATCCGGGCCTACGGCAACCAGGCGGGACGAGTGTTTTGGATCCAAATCGAAAGCAGTGCCGACCTGCCGCCGGATCCCCGGCAGTACCTGGGAGAGTACCAGGCGTTTCCAGCCGAGGTCCTCCAGGTAGTACCGCTGCGGGCGCAGCGGTTGCGCTTCCAGCAGGGAAATCGCAGCGCCGAATGGCAAGTGGTGGGCATGAGCGGCCACTTTGAAGCTGAGGCGTTTAGCTATGACCTGGCCCCGCCCGAGTTGTTTCAGCCCTGACCTAGGGGCACGATTGAGACAATTAGGGCTTATCCTAGAGAGGAGCTTAAACGCAAAGTTTGCTAATGAGACTGCTTCAGCAAGAAGTTCCAGTTATCCTCAATCGCTTTCTTGTTAAGGAGCTAGCTCAGGAAGACCTCACCTTTTATGAGTACGACTGTAGGCCAAACCCACCCCCGGAGCTAGGAGAAGAGCAGAGAGCTATCGCTAGGGTTTGCAATCGGCTAGATGTAATAGCTGCTCGTTTGGGAAGTCACATTATCACGCAGGAAAGAGTTTCGCCCAGCCAGCTCAAAACACCAGAGTGGGAGTTGGAAGAGCGTGGGCTTAGGGTTCTAACCTGTGCCAATGCTCAAGAAAGAAGCGCCCTCGAAAGCTTTGAGCGCAAGAGGATAGGGTTGCGCCTTAAATCTCAGTACAAGAAAACTGAAGTCGAATGGATAGGAGGCGGCCTGCTCTGGTGGATGACTGCTCAGAAAGGGGTAGAACTTTCCGGAGAAGGCTGGGAAATCCACAGAGGGAGAATGATAGATGTTGCCGTCGAACCAGACGGAAAGCTTTACTTAGAAGTCGATATTCATTACCGCTTCTACACGCCGTGGACTTTGCATGAATGGTTGGAAAGCTATCCGGACGTTCCAATCGAGATTGTGCGAAATACATACTTTGATGCGAACGGCAAACGTTTGACTTGGAAATATCTGGGTATTCTTTCTAACCAATCCCCACGGGAGATTCGGTTACCAGAGCAGAACATCAGTCTGGCGGAGTATCATTTGCAGAAGTACAATGCACTTGTAGAAGAAGTTGAGAGCTCTTGGGTAGTCGAAGTAGCATCAAAGGAAAGACGTTATCCCCATCTCTCCCGAAGGTTATCGCCTGCTTTAACCTTGGAGATGCTAGCCAGTCTAGAAGACAACAGAAGCCCTGGCGGAAAAGTTAGCGCCGCTGTTATCGAGTGCATCAGAAAAAGTTTGAAAGAACGATTCGAAAAGTCCGAAGAGACTGCGAGGACCATTATAAAGGAAGTCTACAAACTTTCCCCTGAGGAAATTAAGCCGCTAAAGACCCAAGGCTACATCCTGCCCAAGCCAAAGCTATTGGGATCGGGTCGCAGACCAGTTGAAAATCCTGCTCGGGTTAGATACCGGGGATGTGCGAAGGTAGGCGAGACCAAGTTTGCATGTCTAAACCTCTATGACGACAAGCGAGAGTACCCTAGCGAAGTGCTCAACTGCTTGCTTGAGGTAGCCCAAAAAAGCGGCGCGGAAATTGAAGTAGACTTCTATGCCACTCAGCAAGACTTGCCTAAGGGCGATCTCGCCCGAAAAAGGTTCTGGCAAACCTGGGCTGAGCAAGGGATCAAAACGGTTTTGGTCGTTATGCCTTGGTCACCCAATGAGCGCAAGCAAAGGATCCGCATGGAGGCCCTTGAAGCAGGGATAGCGACTCAGTTTATGATCCCTGGGGCTGATCCCTACAAGGCTCTAAACGTCGTCCTCGGGCTTCTGTGCAAGGCAGCGTGGCAGCCGGTACTCCTGGAACCCCTCGACGATCCTGTAGGCCCTGAGCTGATCATCGGCTTCGATGTGGGAACCAATCGGCGGCTATACTACGGAGCCTCTGCTTTCGCTGTTCTGGCTGATGGGCAGAGCTTAGGTTGGGAGCTACCTGCTGTGCAGAGAGGAGAAACCTTCTCTGGTGATGCAATTTATCAGACTGTGTCCAATCTTGTCAATAAGTTTCATAAAAAGCTCAGTCGATATCCCACCAAGGTTCTCTTAATGAGAGATGGTTTAGTGCAGGAAGGTGAATTTGGAAAGACAATTGAGGAGTTAGAAAAAGAAAAGATTGCTGTGGATGTTGTCGGAATACGCAAAAGCGGTACAGGAAGAATGGGGATAGAAGAAGGAAAAGGTAAGTACAAAGATGCCAAAATAGGCACTGTTGTTTTCGACTACTCGCGAAAGTCGTTTACTCTAATAACAAGCCAGCCCATTAGAAAAGGTGGGAACTCCCTCGGCAGTGCAAGACCTCTGCGAGCGATCCACGAGCACGGCAAGACTCCCTTGGAAGTTCTGGCTTTACAAACCTATCACCTCTCTCAACTTCATCCTGCCAGTGGCTTCCAAGCCTGTAGGCTGCCCTGGGTGCTCCATTTTGCCGACAAAAGCGGCAAGGAGTTCCAGCGCCTTGGCGATAACATCTTCAGTATCCTGCAAAACATAGATCGCCAGAAGTTAATTGCCGTCTAGCAAGGAAGGAGGCTCTCCCCTGAGGGCCCTGCTAGGATGGGGAAGGGTTTGGGATGCCGACTATGTTCACCAACAACGAGGTCTGGAAGACCTTTTTGAGTAACCCCGTTGTCTTCTGCGGGGGCTTCCTAAGCGGCCTGCTGCGCTTGGACATCAGGCAAGATCCGCTGCGGAGCTGGCTGGAGTCCCAGGGCTTGAGGGTAGAGGATCCGCCCGCCCCCACCCAAGGCCCTCAGTCTATTTCCATCGAGTAGGCGGACAGACAGGAGGGATCCCTTTGAAGAGTAAGGTAAGCTGATGTCCCCCAAACAGTCCGACCCGAGAAGGTGGCAACGGCAGGGATCCCTCGGCGGGGCGGTACTCCTGCTAGCAGGGCTGGTTGCCCTCCAGGCGGCGGATCTGGCCTTGGCCCAGTCGGATCCCGCTTCTCTCCCAAGCTCTGAGCAAGATCCCCAAGCTTGGCTGCAGCGCTACAACGCTGCTCTGCGCCAACTGCCACCTCCGCCCAACCTGCAGTACCGCCAGCAGGTGCGGGTGGAGGGATCCCAAACCTTCACAGCCACGTTGGATGTGCTCTACCGCCGCGACGGCAGTTGGCAGGCTTGGGTAGCCGAGGGGGATCGTGTTCGCCTGTTGGATTCGCGGCAACTGGAAGCGGTGAACCAATCGGACTTGCTCAAGCTGTATTCCGTGTACGTGAGCCGGCCCGAAGCGCTCCTGCCCTCGGTGAGCTTTCATCTAGAGGCTGATCCCAGCCGCTACCGCGTCCTCTCCTCAGAACGGGTAACTCTGGCGGGATCCCCTGTCCAGCATCTGCGTTTAGAGCCTCTCCAAGAGGGCCAGGTGCGGGAGCTGTGGCTGGATCCGGAGTCGGGGCTGCCGCGGCAGGTGCTCTTGTTTTTGTCGGGGGTGTGGGGACAGGCCTATGCCCTGATAGGGTTTGCGGCAGTGCCGGATCCCCAGGCAGGGGTTAGCTACTGGCTGCCGGAGAGCACCCGCATCAATTTGGCCTACGGGTTTTGGACGCTGGAGGGCCTGACCCGCCGCCTGTTCAGGGGATCCCTTTCCATCCGGCACGACTACCAGGACTACCGCATCCTGCCGGAGGGGGTGCAGCTGCGCTTTTTGCCCTCGCAGCCGCCGGTGGATGCGCCGCCGGTGGTGGCCGGCCTGCCGGAGAGCACGCCCCCAGTGGAGCTAGGAGATGTGCAGGTTTTGGGGGTGGATGAGCAGGGAAACCAGCAATTTAGCATTGGCCTAGGCCGACGCAGCGAGGCCAAGACCCCCTTGGAAGACCGCATCGCCGCCTTTAACCTCACCCGACCGGCCAGCCGCAACGCCCTTACCCAGATCGATACCCTAGCCTTCTTGCCTTTGGGGAGCAGCCAGTTGCCTATCTACCTCTTTCAATTCGACACGGGTCGCCCTCTCTATCCCCTGCAAGGGGTGGAGCGCCCGCGGGTGGATCCCAACGGGGTTTTCGATCCCAGGCCGCCCGCCATCAAACTCTTTGGAGACTAGCTCCCCATGCTGACCGATGCCGCCTACGGCGTAATCCCGATCCTGCCCCTCCCGCCCGCCCAGGGATCCCATCTCTACCTGCTCATCCAGCATCAGAAGGGGCACTGGGCCTTTCCCAAAGGCCACAAAGATGAGGGGGAAAGCGACTTGGCGGCAGCCCAGCGGGAGTTGCGGGAAGAAACCGGCCTAACCGACTACCAGCTCCTGACCCTGCCCGGCCAGCCTGGCCCTTTGACGCTGCAAGAGGCCTACACTTTTATAGATCCCGAGGGAAACGCGGTGGCCAAGACCGTCACCTACTACGTGGCTCTGCTGCCACCCCAGTTTCCTCCCCCTGAGCTGCAGGTGCAGCCAGAAGAGGTGGCCGCCTACCGCTGGTGCTCCTACCCCGAGGCGTTGGAGCAGATCAGCTTTGAAGAAAGTCGCCAGCTCCTGCGCCGCTGCCAAGCCCACCTGGAGCAGCTTTGGAAATTGGAGAAGACCTAAGTTCCGTATTTTTACGGAAGAGGTTTATCGGGGTTACCTTTATACTGTCCTGCGGGCTTTCCGTGGGAAGTTCCCGAGTAAGAAAGCCAGCAGACAATCTGAGGGCTAGCCTTCACCTTTAGAGATTGGCTGATGAGCAATAGTCATCGATCTCCCCAGGAGGAGAGTTTTTCTGAATACGGATTGAACGCTGAAACTGCCTTTGAGTTCGTGCAGCCTTGGCCGTCTTGTTGGGCTTGGCTCATCTAAAGATCTCGTCTGGGTCAGGGCTGGGCTTGAACTGTATTCTGGAAAGCATTTTTTCACCGGCTTGTGGGGTAGCTAAGACTTCAGTCGTGTCATCAACCTCAGCGCAGGAAATTGTCCGAGCACGTCCTCTCGACCCATGAACCGTCCCCCCGTCTGTACAGAAGTCTCGGCCCATCTGCTGAACGCAGAGGTCAGCTTCACAGGAGTTGTTCGGTATTTCAGTGCCTTGGACAAAGGGGAGGGGCTGGGCACTTGGTCATTGGTGTTTCACCAAGGTCGCCTGGGGTTTGCTCACCACAGCTTGGAGCCCTTGGAGCGCTTGGATCGCCACCTGCGTCGGCTCAGCCATCAAGTCTTTTCTCTGACTCGCCAAAATTGCCTACGCATCCATCGGCAGGTGGAGGCGCTATTGGCTCAGGAGACTGGGCCTCTACCTGCAGACCTTCTGGGGCTGAGTTGGATGGTAACGGAGCAACTGCTGCCTTGGGAAGCTGCGCGCAGGTTGAATGCTTGGATCAGCGAGGAGGTGCTGCAAAATCTGTTGCTGGTTCCAGGGGGCTTTCAGCAGGAGATCATCCCACTGGACAACGTGCCCACCCTGGGCCAGTGGGATGGGGGATCCCTGCTCGACCTGATCCAAAAGCGGCTACGGGCATGGCAATCTTTGGGGCCTGAGATCACCTCCCCCTACCAACGGCCCTACTTTGCCAGCCGGGCCCAGGCAGAACGCCTTCCCGCCGAGCAACAGGAACGGCTAGGCCGGTTACTGAAGGGGTTTAGCTTCCGCCAGTTGAGCGCCCTTCTCGATCAAGACGACCTCCAGATCGCTCGCCGCCTACATCCTCTGGTCAAAGCCGGTATCCTTGTCCTGCGGGATCCCCAGCCCCCCTTTGATCGGCTGCCCAAAACCTACTCGGCCAAGCTTGAGACAGAATCACAGCCCTCAGAAACTCCCACCGTCCCTCTTCACCTGGCCAACGAGCTTGCAGATCTAGGCCCATCTCCCCAAGCCTCGAAAACCTGGATTGTGGCCTGTATTGACGACAGCGAAGCCATGCTCAGCGGGTTGCAGCGGTTGTTGGAAGGGCACAACCTGGTCATTCACACCATCAGCGACTCTTTGAAAGCCCTGATGAAGCTGACCACCCTCAAGCCAGATTTGATCCTGCTGGACGTGGGTATGCCCAACGTGGATGGCTACCAATTGTGCAGCCTCATCCGCAAATCCTCCGTGTTAAAGGATGTGCCGGTGGTGATGGTCACAGGCCACAAAGGTCTGATCGATCGGGTGAAGGCGCGCCTGGCCGGTGCCACCGATTACCTGACCAAGCCCTTTCGGCAGGAAGAATTGCTGCAGATGGTGTTTCGCTATCTCAGCTAGGGATCCCTCTAAAGGTTCGTCGAAAAAGAGATAAGGAGATGTCGATCATGGTGAAAGTTCTTGTGGTGGAAGATGTGGCCTCGGAGCGACAGCTCATCAGCGATTACCTCCGCTCAGAAGGCTATCAGGTGGTAGCGGTGGCCAACGCCCAAGAGGCATTGCAGCAGATCCGCAACGACAAACCCGATGTGGTGCTGACGGACTTGGTCATGGAAGGCATGAGCGGGCTGGAATTGTGCCGCCAAATCAAGAAAAACCCGGAAACCCAAAAGTTGCCCGTTGTGGCCTGTACTTCTAAAAATCAAGAGCTGGACAAACTCTGGGGCATGAAGCAAGGGATCGATCTTTATCTGACCAAGCCTTTTACCCGCGAAGACATTTTGCGGGCCGTGAAATCAGTAGTGCTCAGCCCGAGCTCATGATTTTTGCCACTCCTGTCCTTGCTGAGCTGCGCCTCCAGTTAGGATCCCTGTGATTATCACGAATTGTTCTTAGGAGATGTCTTAGAATTGGCAGAGCGAGAACGGCAATGGCGGTAGCTTTCTCCCCACACAGCCCTACTTCTACCCGTACCGGCGAGCTGTACTTACATCTACAGTTGGGGGTAGACTGTCGGGCCCTTTTGCCCATGGCATTTGCCCAGGAAGCTCTAATTGTTGGCCCGCACCACTTTACCCTTCTCCCCAACCAGCCCGCATGGGTGCTGGGCTTGTTCAACTATCGCAATCGCATTCTCTGGGGACTGGATCTGCCGCAATTTCTCGGCCTAGAGCCCTTGGACTTTGGGCAGCCCGAACACCACTTGGTGGTGATGCGCCCAGAATTTGGGGGCTCTGCATCGCCAGTGCGAACAGGCTTGGGCCTGGCAACCCAACACGTGAAAGGAGTAGCTCGAGTGCCCGCCGAGGAGATCCAACCCTTAACAAAAGCCCAGGCAGCACAAAACAACTTTCGACTGGAGAACTTCTACGACTCTTGCAAAGGGCTGGTGTTGGAAGGGGATGAGCCTCTCTGGGTGCTCGACCCTCTTGCCATTGTCCAAAAGCTCAACTCAGTTGATTCCTCGGCAAACCCTTGATCTTGGCGACCTTTTCCCCGACTTACCCTCACTTAAAGGCAAAATTCTATGGTTTCCTTCCGTCCCCTCTTTCTCAGGCCTGCTCCATCTTCCCGGCCCCAACGCAAAGTCGCGGGATCCCGCCTGGCCCTGGCAATCAGTTTTCCTCTGGGCATCAGCTCCCTGCTGTTTGCCGTCTCTGCCGGCAGCGTAGCCCGCACCTATTTCGAGTTCGAGCCGGCGATCTCGCGGCAGTTCACCCTGCAAAACCTGAGCGATCAGGTGATCTATTTGGATGAAGTCTTGACCATGTCTGCCCGCATGGCCGCTGCCAGCGGGGATCTGTCCTGGGAAGAGCGCTACAACATCCATGTCCCTCAGTTGGATGAGGTGCTGGCGGAGATTCAGCAATTGGATCCCGCCTCTTACGAAGCCTATGCAGCCAAAACCACAGCAGCCAACATCAAGCTGGTGGAGTGGGAAGTGCAGGCTTTTGATCTGATTCGGGCCGGCGAGCAGGAACGGGCTTTCAACTTGCTGCACAGCCCTGAGTACGAAGAGCAAAAGCGCATCTACGCCGAAGGGATCAACCAAACCCTGGAGGCCATTCGCAGCAACATTCAGGCCAGCGTCCAGCTTTACGAGCAAAATCTGCTGCAGGCTTTGATCTTTTCCGGCATCAGCTTCCCGATTCTGCTGCTGAGCTGGGGGATCATTTTGATCCTGGTGCGCAACTTTGTGCGGGAACGCAACGCCACCTACGAGCGACAAGTTTCCGACACCCGACTGGCCCAGCGGTTTGCCGATATTGCCCGGATTCGCCAAGAGCAAGAGCTGATCGATCCCCTAACTGACTTGTTGGGCGAGATGCGCCAGCGCTTCGGTGCCGAACGAGTGGCCTTCTATCGCTTGACCGCTCCCGAAGAGGCGCAGGTTATCGCTGAATCTCACGACAGCCGCCTGCCCGACACCTTGGGCACCCTCCTCCGCAGGATCCCGGCTCCGATCCAGCAGGCTCTCCACGGCGGGCAAGTTTACGCTTTTGGCCCGGTGCCTAGGCCAGATCTGGGCGCCGACTACCTGCAGAGGCTGGCCACAGCCCAACTGAAAGCCGAGATGATAGCGCCGGTGGTGCGTGGCGATGAGCTTTACGGTTTTTTGGCAATAGGCCGCGCCCAAAGCCAGAGCTGGTCTGACGAAGAACAGAAAACCTTGGCAGAGCTGGCCAACCGCCTGGGTCAAGCTTTGGGTAACCTGGGGGCGCTGGAGCAAAAAGCCGTGGCCGCCCAGGAACGGGAGCGGTCGGAAGCGCTGCAAAGAGAGCTGCTGCAGCTTATCAGCGAGGTCACAGAAGCCTCGCGGGGGGATCTCACGGTGCGGGCGCAGCTAACAGCCGGACAAGTTGGCATCATGGCGGACTTTTTCAACGTCATTATCGAGAGCTTGCGCGACATCGTGATTCAAGTGCAGCAGGCCGCCGGTCAAGTCAACCAATCCATTAGTCGTGACGAGGCAGCCATTCGCGAGTTGGCCGAAGCCGCTCTCCGACAGGCCACCCAAATCGAAGAGACCTTGCGCTCTGTCGAGCAAATGACGCTCTCAATCGAGGAGGTAGCCGATAAAGCCCAACAGGCCGCCACCGTTGCCGAATCTGCCGCCGCCACGGCCATCAACAGCAGCTTGACTATGGATCGCACAGTGCAAAACATCCTGCAACTGCGGGAAACGGTGGCCGAAACGGCCAAGAAGGTGAAGCGGCTGGGGGAATCTTCCCAGCAGATTTCCAAGGTGGTGTCCTTGATCAACCAGATTGCGCTGAAAACCAACCTCTTGGCGGTGAACGCCAGTATCGAGGCAGCCCGTGCCGGCGAAGAAGGGCGAGGTTTTGCGGTGGTCGCCGAGGAAGTCGGGGCACTGGCGGCCCAGTCGGCAGAAGCCACCCGCGAGATCGAGCGCATTGTGGAAGGGATCCAACGGGAAACCGGCGAGGTGGTACAGGCGATAGAAACCAGCACCGGCCAGGTGGTGGAGGGAACCCGCTTGGTGGAAGCAGCCAAGCAGAGCCTGGGACAAATTGTGGAAGTCTCGCGGCAGGTGAACCAGCTCTTTCAGGCCATTGCCCGCTCCACCGATGCCCAGGCAGATGCATCTCAAACGGTGCGCCAGTTGATGCAGCAAATCGCCAACATTGCCGCCCAGACGGCGGCAGCCTCGCAGCAGGTGGCCAACTCTCTCCAGGCTACGGTGGCGGTTGCCCGTCAGTTGCAGACTTCTGTGTCCACCTTCAAGGTGGGGGAGGCGGTTTAGCATGGGGCCGAATCCCACTTCCCTCGACCCACGCGAGTGGCAGGTTAGGCTGCAGTTTTTGGACGAAGCCCAGGCTTACCTCGACACCCTGGAGGCAGGGGTGTTGGGCCTGGGATCCCAGAGTTTGGATCGCCCCCGTTTGGATCGCTTGCTGCGGGCTGCTCATTCCATCAAGGGCGGGGCGGCCATGATGGGCTTTCCGGTGCTTAGCGACTTGGCCCATCGCCTGGAAGATGGTTTCAAGATCTTGCAGGTGGATCCCCAAAAAGCCGACCCCGCAGTGGAGCGCAACCTCTTGGCGGCGTTGGATTGCATGCGCCAAATAGCCCAGCAGCACCGCCAGCAGCGGCTTTTGGACGAATCTTGGCTGGCAGAGCGGGTGCAGCCTCTTTTCGATCAATTGCGAGAGCAGTTGGGAGAGTTGCAGCCTGAGGACAACGTCCAAGTCCTGGCAGCAGAGGCCGGGGGCGATATGCGGGTGCTGCTGTTTGCAACCGAGGTGGAGGCCTGTCTGCAGCGGTTGGAAGGTGTGCTGGCCCACCCCGAGCAGCCCTGTTTGCGGGAGGAGTTTCTCATTGCTGCCCAAGAGCTGGGGGCGCTGGGGGAAATGTTGGATCTGCCTGCCTTTGCCACCCTGTGCGGCTCAGTAGTCCAAGCTCTGGAGACGCTGCCGCCAAATGCCAAGGAGCAGGTGTTGCCCGTTGCTCAGGCGGCTTTACAAGCTTGGCGACGCTCGCAGGCCCTGGTGCTGGTCGGTCAGGTCGCTCTTCTCCCCAGCTCCTGGGATCCGGCAGAGCCTCCAGTTTCCTCCCCGCCAGAAGCCCCTCCCCCTGCAATGGCAGGAGCCACCGAGCTGCCGGATTCGATTCCAGCCGGGGCCAAAAGCGCTGCCGAGATGCTACGGGTGCCGGCTCGCCCTCTGGAACAGTTGGGGGAGCTGTTGGGAGAGCTCATAGGGGAGCGCAACCGCTTAAACAGTCGCCTGCAACGGCTGCGGGAGCTGGTCAGCTTGTTCAAACGGCGGGTTCGCACTCTAGAAGAAACCAACAGCCGCCTGCGCAGCAGCTACGACCGCGTCGCTGCCACCGTGCCTGCTTCTGTGCTCTTGAAAAAAGAAGGGGATCCCGGCCTGACCTTGGCCGATACCTTTGACCTCTTGGAGATGGATCGCTATGGAGAGATGCACCTGCTGACCCAAGAGGTGATGGAAACCGTTGTGCAAATTGATGAGGTAACCCACGATATCGACACCACCCTGCAGGAGACCGAAGGCAGCGCCCGCCAGCTCAGCCGCCTCTCCAGGCAAATGCAAACCCGTCTCGACCAGGTGCGCATGCAGCCTCTATCGGATTTGACGGATCGCTTCCCCAGAGCGCTGCGGGAGCTGAGCTTAGCCCATGGCAAGCCCGTGGAGCTGCGGGTCTTGGGGGGATCCACCCTAATCGAGCGCTCGATTTTGGAGGCCTTGGCGGATCCCTTGTTGCACTTGGTGCGCAACGCCTTTGACCACGGCATCGAGGCTCCAGACACCCGCCTGGCCCAGGGCAAGCCGGCCAAGGGCCTCATCGAAATTGCCGCCAGCCAACGGGGCAACCGCACTCTGATCACGGTGCGAGACGATGGGGCAGGGATCTGTCTGGATAAAATCCGGGCCCGCGCCTTGCAGATAGGGTTTTCCGCTGCCGACCTGGCTGAGGCCAGCTCCCAGGAGCTGCTGGAGTTGATCTTCCAGCCGGGCTTCAGCACCGCCGAGCGAGTCAGCGAGCTATCTGGACGGGGAGTGGGTCTAGACGTGGTACGCACCAACCTGCAACGAATTGGCGGCCAGGTGCAGGTGGAATCTTGGCCGGGACGGGGCACGCTGTTTACCCTCACTCTGCCCGTTTCTTTGAGCGTCACCCGCGTGCTGCTGACAGAATGCCAGGGGTTGATGTTGGCTTTTCCGGCCAACGCAGTGGAAGAATTGCTTATCCCCCCGCAGTTGCCTGCCGATTCCTTTCTCTGGGAAGGGGAGCAGATCCCTTTAATTCCTGTGGGCCACTGGTTTCGCTTCGCGCGCTGGCAGCCTCGCCGGGAAATTGACGAGACCCCCCTTCTCGACCGACCTGTGGTGCTGCTGGTGGTAGAAGACAACCGGCCCTATGGCCTGTTGGTGGATCGCTTTTGGCGGGAGCAAGAGGTAACTCTGCGCCCGGTGGAGGGAGGTCTGCCTCTGCCGTCGGGATTCTCCGGCTGTACAGTTTTGGCCGATGGGCGAATCGCTCTTTTCGTGGATCCGCCTGCCCTCTTGAGCTGGCTGCTCGCCCAGCGGGATCAGCCCTGTCAGTCGGCAAGGGATCCCCTTCCCCAGCCCAGGTTTGCCGCCCAGCCCACCCTGCTGGTGGTGGAAGATTCGGTCAACGTGCGCCGCTTCTTGGCCATGACCCTAGAAAGAGCAGGGTTCCGGGTTGAACAGGCTCGCGACGGACAAGAGGCCCTCGAGCACTTGCAGAGAGGAATTCCCATCCGAGCGGTGATTACCGACATTGAAATGCCGCGGCTGGATGGCTTTGGCTTGCTGGCCCAGATTCGTGCCCACCCCCTGTATGACCAGCTTCCCGTGGTCATGCTCACCTCCCGCAGTGGCGAGAAACACCGCCAACTGGCCCAGCGGCTGGGAGCCAGCGCCTACCTCTCCAAGCCCTTCCAGGAACAGGAGCTGATCCAAAAGCTGCGGCAACTGCTGCAACCAGCCTCTTCGGCACCTTCCACCGGCGTTTTGATGGCGAGGTAGTCCATGCCCCTGCTTTCCCCTCTGCGCCTGCGTCGTCTGGCTCGGCAAGAACAACTGAGAAACCGGCAGACCTTGATTACTTTCCAACTGGGCTCCTACTGCTTCGGCCTCCCTGTTGATCGGGCGCGGCGAGTTTTTAGCTGGGCAGAGTTTCAGCTTGCTCAGGAGGGCGGCCCCCAGCTTTTGGATACCGGTCGTTTGTTGCTAGGCCGAGGGATCCCTTTTCAACCGGAAGGGGTTATTCTGTTGCAGCCAGGCAGTTCTGAGGACGGATTGTCCGACCAGATCGACAACCCAGAAACAGGGGCTCTGCCCATTCCCACTCAGCCCCTCCTGCGCCGTCTGCCCTCTTCCCAGTTGCAGCCTCTCCCCAGCCGCTATGCAGCTCAGGCCCGCCAAAGGGGTATTGTGCAGTGGATCCCGCCAGTTGAAGGTCAGCTCCCCCTGTTGGTGTTCGACCCTCATCTCTGGCCTGCCTGTTCTTGAGAAGGGAGAAGGGGCAACTCCAGGGCCGGGTTCTCCAGGCGGGTCAGCTCCCAGCGATAACGCTTCCGCCGCTGCCAAGTCAGCCGGAAAGGCTGCTCCAGGGCGTTTACCTGATCCCGCGTCAGGTTGGCCAGAGGGCCGCCGGATCCCTCGATAATAAACCAGAGGGTGGCTTGGCCTTGATCCCCAGAGCCGAGCTGCACCTGCATCTCCTGCGGCCGGATGCGCAGGGGCAAGAACTGGCCGAAGATCTCGCGGCTGTAGGCCAGCGCCTGCTCTTTGTCCAGGCCCCAGCCGTCGCGATAAGTGTCGGCCACTAAGGTTTCTACTTGGGCCCAATCTCGCCGTTCTACGGCTTGCAGCAACCTCTCGGTGTGGGCTCGGATTTGCCGCTCCGGCTGAGCGTAGTGCCAAAAGGCGCCCCCTGCGATGCCCAGGACGACGGATCCCACTAGCCCCCAGCGCAGCCAGGGGGGAAGGGGGGCAGAGGAGGAGTGGGAGGAGGAAGACACGGGTTTAAGCAGAGCCAGAAAAGGGCCTTCTCTAGCTTAAAGAATCTGGATGTGAGAAGATCAACTTCCAGCCCTAAGCGGGCTGCCACCCCAGAAGCTGGGGCAAGCTGTCGCAGCCGCCAGATCCCAACGCGAATGCCGACCGGTATGACCAAGCCCACCGATCGCCTGCTGCTGGAGTTTGAGCAGCCTGTTGCCGCCCTCGAACAGCGCATCCAGGAAATTCGCGCCTTGGCCGAAGAAAACGACATCGACGCCTCTGAGCAGATTCGCCAACTAGAGGCCAAAGCCGAAGAGCTGCGCCGCGAGATCTTCAGCCAGCTCACCCCCGTAGAACGGCTGCAGGTGGCCCGCCATCCCCGCCGCCCCACCACCTTGGACTACGTCCAGACCATCTGCGACGACTGGTTTGAGCTGCACGGGGATCGCCACGGCCAAGACGATCCGGCCATCGTCGGCGGCCTGGCCAAACTGGGGGAGCAGCCGGTGATGATCCTCGGCCACCAAAAAGGCCGCGACACCAAAGACAACATCCACCGCAACTTCGGCATGCCCAACCCCGCCGGCTACCGCAAAGCCCTGCGGCTGATGGAACATGCCCACCGCTTCGGCCTGCCCCTATTGACCTTTATCGACACGCCGGGGGCCTACCCAGGGGTTAAGGCAGAAGCCGAGGGCCAGGGGGAAGCGATCGCCACCAACCTGCAGACCCTGTTTCGGCTGGAGATCCCCATCATCTGCACCGTCATCGGCGAAGGGGGATCCGGGGGGGCTTTGGCCATTGGCATTGGGGATCGCATCTTGATGTTTGAGCACGCCGTCTATTCGGTGATCTCGCCGGAAGGCTGTGCGGCCATCCTTTGGAAAGATGCCAAGAAAGCGCCGCAAGCAGCGGCAGCCCTGCGCATTACCGCCCAAGACCTGCTGCAGCTAGAGGTCATTGACGAGATCTTGCCGGAGCCGGTTGGCGGCGCCCACCGCGCCCCCCTGGAAGCTGCCCAGACGCTGAAAGAAGCTCTCCTGCGGCATCTCAAGGAGCTATCTGCTCTGAGCGGGCGGGAGCTGCGGGAGGAGCGCTACCAGAAGTTTCGCCGCATGGGGGCCTTTCTGGAGCTGGCTCAAGAGAGCTAGACCGGATCCCTACCAGGTGACCCGATCCCGCAGTTGCTCAATCCGGGCCGGCCCGATGCCCTTGACCCGCTGTAGATCTTCCAAGGAGGAAAAGGGACGGGCCTCGATGATGCGCTGCGCCAGGGCCGGGCCAATGCCGGGCAACTGCTGCAGCTCTGCTGCGGTGGCGGTGTTTAAGTTCACGCGGGAAGCTTGCGGGGTAGCCGGCTGGGAAGGGGATCCCCTGTCAGGAACGGAGATCACCTCGACTTCCAGCAGCTCCGGCTCTGCTTCAGATGAGGAGAGGGCGACGGGGACAGGGCTGGGGCAGAGGCGGGCTCTCTCTTCCGCCTGTTGCTGCAGGCGGCGGCTGGGGCCAAAGCGGGCCTCGGCAATGAGCCGCTCGAACTCGCGCACAAAGTGATCCACCACCCGCTCATTACGGATGATCAAAAGGTTTTCGTCGTTGATGTGGTTGGCCGCCATTGACCAGTTGTGGGATCCGGTGATCACCGTGGCCTGAGGAGTGCCGGGATCGACGATGGCGAACTTGTGGTGCAGCTTGTCTCCCGGGGCGAGGTTGGGCACGCCCACGGATGAAGCGGGCACTGTCCAAGGCAGGCGGGCCGCGTCCACCCGGCAGTTTTCGTCCGGGAGCAGCAGCCCCCACATCTCCAGGGTGCGGCTGTAGTCGCGAAAGGCAAAGCCGGGATCGAACACGCCGCGGATCAGCACGTTGCGCTCCTGGCGCAGTTGCCTGAGCTGGTTGGCAATGCCTGAGTCCGTAAAGACGAACAGGGCCAGATCCACCTGCTGCTGCGCTTGGGCCAGGGTGGCCGCGATGATGCCGTTGGAAGTGGCCTCGTAGGGCAGGGAGCGGCTGCTGGGAGAAAAATGTACCCCCACGATGGCATCGCCAAGGTAAACCGTCTCTAGGGGACGCTTGAGCTTTTGCACCCCGAAGCGGCTGTCGGGCAACCCTCCCGGCCCATCTCCCCACATGAGGTTGAACTCCTCGGTGTAGAGGCGAGCCAGCTCGGGGCTATCCAGCAGCAGCAGGTGGTTGGCGTTGCCCACACTGCCGGGGGCATCGAAATCCCCGTGGATATCGGAGAGGGTAAAATTGGCCGATCCGGTCAGCACCCGCTGCCCGTCGATAATCACAAACTTGTGGTGCATCAGGCCGCTGCCCTTGGAGCCGTCGGCGGTGTCGTCCAGCCAGGGCACCTGCCCCCCATCGAGCAGGGCATAGACATCCCGCGTGGCGATCTCTTCTGGGGAGAGGCGCCCATCCCGGTTCACATCCACCAAGTTGCGGTACTCCTCGTACTTGCGGCGGCTGCGCTCGTCCAACGCCCGCACTTCGGCAGGGGTGAGCTGGTGCCAGGCCCGCACATAGGTATTTTCGGTAATCACCCGCACCGGGATCCCGGCCTGGCGCCGCTCGGCCAGGGCCTGGGCAATCAGGGGCAGGTTCAACTCTTGCACCGCCACATCCAGCGACTGCTGGGCGGAGCGGATCTGGGAGAGGATCAGCTCCTCCAGGTTGTAGCCGTAGCGATAGACCTGGCGATAGGGATCCCGATAGGTGCTCTCGCGGCTTTGGTTGAACGCCACCCGGATGCGGGGGTGCTGCGGCAGAGGGGCCAGGGTGGGCAGCTCTGGCTCTTGGGGATAAGGCCGAGGTCGGGGGCCCACCCAGTAGCCAATGGCCACCAGGAGCAGCAGCAGGGCAGCCCAGGGCAGCCAACGACGCAGTTGCCGCCGCCAAGATGGGATCCCGATCCCGTTCATCCCCTTTCTCCCCTCCAGCAACCACACCCAGAATACCGAACTTTACCGTAGCCACTTCTACGCAAAAGTGACCCCTGCTCTGCTCTAGGGCCACCCGTGCGAGAACGGCTTTTGACCCTAAGATGGAGACGAATGTTTTGAGTTATTAACTTTTGTTATGAATCGCAAAGCCCTCACCCTTGGACTGACGGCGGCCACCTGCTTGGCCTTGGTCGGTTGTGACAGTTCCAGCAACGATACAGCCATTGCCCTGCCGACGCCCACTCCGACTCTCTCTCCCAGCCCTACGCCGCTGCCCAATATCGTCGCCGTTGCCGCTGCTAACCCTAACTTCAGTACCTTGGTGACGGCCCTGCAGGCAGCGGGCTTGGTGGGGGCTTTGCAGCAAGAAGGCCCCTTCACGGTCTTTGCTCCCACCAATGCTGCCTTTGCCGCTTTGCCCCCTGGCACGGTGGAAGCCTTGCTGCGGCCTGAGAACCGGGCAGAGCTGGTGCGCATTCTCACCTACCACGTGGTTCCCGGCTTGGCCCCCTCCAGCGCCCTCAGATCCGGCCAGCAGGTGACGACTTTGCAGGGATCCCCTGTCACTGTCACCCTTCTTGAGGGCGGACGGATTCGCATCAACAACGCCAACGTGATCACCGCGGATATTCAAGCTGCCAACGGCATCATCCACGTCATCGACACCGTCTTGATCCCACCTCGCTAAGGCTTCAGGCATTATTAAGGAAGATCAAGTCCGGCAGTGATTGGGAGGCCCAGCGTGGAACGGCCCAAGTGGGTAGCCATTATGACGGGAGCTTTGGCCATTGCCCTGGGGGTGGGCTATTTGTTGTTGGTGCAGCTATTGGACTACCGGGGGGGCGAGTTTTTGCCAGCGCCGCTGGAGCCGCCGGCGGTTTTGCCAGGGATCCCTGGCCTTTTTGGCCACTTGGGCTGAGGGCGATCTCGATTGGCGTTTTCTGTCTTCAGCTTCTGGTTTTGCCGGTGGGTAGCTGTTCCTAAACAAAGCTTCTTGCAAAAACTGTATGCCCAGCTACAGCTAGCCCTATGCTAGAGAAGCGGCTGCGGAGCCCGCTTGCGCCGGGGTTGCCAGCGGAGAGGGTTCAGCCGTCCTAAATTTGCGAACGCTTCTCTCGCCTTTGCAGATCTCTAGACTAGATAGATCTTCAGGGTTTGCCTGGGGATCAGGATCTGTTCCCGATTGAGCATTTGGGCAAGCTGTGGGTTGGCATGGTGTTGTCGCGCTCCACTTGGCTGTGGTTGTTGACGGGGCTGGGCTTGGCGGCTCTCAGCCAATACCTGCAATGGGTTGAGGGCATCTACAGCTTTGTGGCTCCCTATTCGGTGCCGCTGGCGGATCTGGCGGTGGCCGGCATCCTGGGCGGAACAGTGGCGGCAGGGCTGGTGGCACGCCATTGGTGGCAACAGGTTCGCCGACCGCAACAGGATCCCACCCCAGCGGCCAAGCCGCGGCGGCGGGTTAAGTTGACGCGGGATCAGGTGCAAGCAGATCTGCAGGATGTCGATCGCCTTATCCAGAAGCTGCAGGACGACATTAGCCGTCGCGCCTTGCAGGCCAAGGCGCGGGAGATCGATCGACGGCTGGCCCAGGAAGAATTGCACCTGGTGGTGTTCGGCACCGCTTCTGCCGGCAAAACCTCTCTCATCAACGCTCTGCTGGGGCAGCCTGTGGGGGAAACCGCTCCCACCCTGGGCACCACCCAGCAGGGATCCATTCACACCTATCAACTGGAGGGCTGGAGTGGCCCCATCTCCCTCACCGATACCCCTGGCCTGCTGACCATCGGCGGCGCCGGCGAGGCGGAGGCCCGCGCCCTGGCCCAGAAGGCGGATCTGTTGATTTTGGTGGTGGCCGGGGATCTGCTGGCCTCAGAATATGCCGAGCTGCTCGAGCTGGCCCGGCTGGGGAAATCCACCATCCTGGCCCTTAACAAGACGGATCAGATGTTGCCGGAGGAGGTGGAGATCATCTTGGCCCACCTGCGCCAGCGCACCGCCGGCGTCATTCCCCCTGAGCAGGTGGTGGCCATTGCCGCCGACCCGGAGCCCTTGAAGGTTCGCTACTGCTTCCCCGATGGCTCCAGACAAGAAACCTGGGAGCCGCAGCCCCCCGATACAGACGCCCTGGTCCAGCAGATGGCCCGCCTGCTGCAGCAAAAGGGATCCCATCTGCGCCTGGCCAACGCCCTGTTGCAAACCCAAACCTTGAGCGAGGCCGTCCAACAGGCCCTGCGGGAAGAGCGCTACCACCAGGGTCGCCAGATCGTGGAGCGGATGCAGTGGGCCACCGCTGCTGCCCTGGCCGTGACCCCCCTTCCGGCTTTGGATATGCTGGCGGGGGTGGTCATCCAGGCGCGCATGATCGGGGAGCTGCATCAGGTGTTCGATCGCCGCATCACCCTGCAGCAGGCTCAACAAATGGCCCACAGCCTGGCGCAAATGATCGTGCAGCTTGGGGGACTGGAGCTGGCCACCCAGGCCCTGGGCTCTGCCCTCAAAGCCAGTCCCTGGATGCTCATGGGGATCCCGCTGCAGGCGGCCAGCGGAGCCTATCTGACGCGGGTGGCGGGGCTGAGCTACCTGGAGTGGCTGCAATCGGGGGATCCCTGGCAAGAGGAGCTCCTGCAAGAGCGGCTCAAGCAGCAGCTTCACAGCCGTTATCCGCTGGCCTTTCTCAAGCAATTGGCTCGCCAAGCCCACTCCAGCAGCTAGCCGAACAGCCCAAGCTCAGCTAGGGCCATTTCAAAAGCAAAAAACCCGTCGCTAGCCCAAAGCAACCCCCTCGGCGGCATGGCCATTCGCCGGCAACTGGTTGAGATCCAACTGCCAAAGCTGAAATTGCTGCGGCTTCCCGGCCTTGGGCACTTGCAGCCAGACCAGTCCCCTTTGCCCCACCTGCAACACCTCGGATCCGACGGGCACGGCCACCTGGGCCAAGGGATACCCCCCCTCGCTATACAGCCAGAGGGAAGAGAACTCCTCCCCCTCGCGACACAGGAGCAGCACGCCCCAAGGGGCCTTGGCCATTTGCAGGGGCCACCCCTTCAAAAACCAGCGGCGCAGCCGCAGCGGGTTGACCTGCACCGAGCAAAGGTGGGGGCAGCATCCCTGGCCTCCTCCATCCCCGCCGGCAAAAAGCAGCCGCTCCCCCAAGCTGAGCACTCTCCCCCTGGGATCCAGGGGTAGGCGATAGCGCAGCGGCTGGGAGCCCGTCTGCGGAGGCCAGGCCGCCGGATAGGGCAACACAGTCATTTCCACCCACTGCCGCCCCAATCCCGCCAACAGCACCAGATGCTCCGAGAGAGCCAGCAAGCGGAGCAGGGATCCCGTTGGCACCTGCCAAGGCCAGCGAAAGTAGCAGTGGAACTCCGGAAAAGGTTGAGCTACGGTTGGCCCAGCCGGCAGCCATTGCACTGCCCCAATTTCTTTGGCAGTGGCCCAGACCAACTCCTGCCGCTCCGCCAGCCAGGTGGCTCGCCAATCCTCCGCAAAACTCAGCAAGGTACGGACGCGCGCGGGACTCAGGTGCAAAAGGTTGCTTTTGGAAAAAGCCAAAGCCTCCGGGAAGCTCGGCAAGGGCAGCACTTGCTGCAACGGTTCGGCCAAGGAGAAACAGGCCAGAGGCGGCGCTCCTGAGGCAAGGGTCTGCAGATCCAGCCACTCCAGCCGCTGAGGGGTTACCCGCAGCAGCAGCGGGGATCGGGAGCCGCTCGGATCTTCACAGATGCAGAACTTTTGCTCAGGCAGGGACTCCATCCCGCCCTCGCCAACAAAACCCGGATCCGGCAGATCCCAGACCTGCAGGCCGGGAGGTGACCGCCTGGACAGGCGAGGGCCGACCCAACAACCGGCTGGCTCCTGCCACTCCCGGGCAAAGGTTGCCAGGGCCGAACGCATCTGGGCCGCGGTGCGAAACCGCCGCAGGGGCAACTTGCGCAACGTGATCTCCAGCAGTTCCTGCAGCGGGGCCGGGATCCCTTCCGGACAGACAAACGGCTGGTTGAGGTGGGCGTGCATCAACTGGCTGGGGGAGCCGGAAAAGGGTCGCCGGCCCGTCAACAGCTCCAGGAGGATGATCCCCACCGCGTAGAGGTCAGAAGCGGGGCTGAACTGGCCGTAGAACCGCTCTGGCGCCATGTAGGCGGGGGAGCCGGTGGCAGAGATCTCGCCGGGAGCAGGCTGGGGGTGACGAGCGATGCCAAAGTCCGTCAGCTTCAGTTGCCAACCCTGGGGCGTGGGCTTGAGCAGGATGTTCTCGGGCTTGACATCGCAGTGGATCACCCCCTGCCGGTGGGCATGATCTAACCCGGCCAAAATCTGATCCACAAAGCCCAAAACCTGCTTGACCGGCAGCCACAGCCCCCGCTCCACCTGGTCGATCAGCTCCCGCAGCGTGCCCCCTTCGCAGTACTCCAACACCAAATAGCGCCCCTCACGGGCATGTTCGAGGGCGTAGCAGCGGGTAATGTTGGGGTGGTTGAGGGTGAGCAGATGGCGCAGCTCCCGCAGCAGATTTTGGGTGGGAAAGCGCTCCGCCGGCAGCTCCTTCAGGGCCACCAGGTCTCCTCCTTGACGGGGACGGGCACAGAATACACGCCCGTACTGCCCTTGGCCGGCCAAACCCAACATTTGGTAGCTGTCGTGAATCGACTTGAGGGTACGGCTGCGTCGGGACACGGCCCTAGCCCAAGGGAAATCTCAGCACCTTTATCCCTAGCATGGAAATCTCCTCCCAGAATCGCCGCTTTTGGCGAATGGCCAGTTTCTTCCCAGCCGGGAAGCTATGAACCAGTCAATTGCTTGAGCAGCTCCGCCGCGTGAGCCTCCACCTTGACCTTGGTGATGATGGCCTCGATCTTCCCCTCCGGATCGATGACAAAGGTGGTGCGGTGAATGCCGTTATAGACTTTGCCCATGAACTTTTTCGGGCCATAGACGCCGTAGGCGCTGGCCACCTTGGCCCCCTCGTCCACCAGCAGCGGAAAGGGAAGCTGCAGTTTTTGGGCAAACTTTTGGTGGGAACGGGCGTCGTCGGCGCTCACCCCCAAGACGTGGATCCCGTGCGCCTGATACTCGGCGTAGGCATCGCGAAAGCCACAGGCTTCTCGGGTGCAGCCGGGAGTGTTGTCCCGCGGGTAGAAGTAGAGCACCACCCGCCGGCCCCGCAGCTGGCTCAGGCTGACCAAATTGCCCTCGGCATCGGGCAGGGTAAACTCCGGCGCCGGATCCCCAACAGCAAGAGCCATAGACGGGATCCCTCCTCAGGTGGATTTTTTGGGGGAGAGGATCATCGTGATGTTTCGCCCTTCCTTTTGGGGGGGCTGCTGCATTTCCGCCACGCCTTCTAGGTCTTTGAACAAGCGCTGCAGCAACTCTTCCCCCAACTCGGCGTGCTGGGCCTCGCGACCGCGAAACATCACCGTGGCTTTTACCTTGTCTCCATCCCCCAAAAACTGCTGAGCGCTGCGCAGGCGGACGTGGTAGTCGTGCTCGCCGATGTTGTAGCGAAACTTCACTTCCTTGATCTCGGCGGTGTGTTGTTTTTTGCGGGCCTCCCGTTCTTTTTTCTCCTTCTCAAACTTGAACTTGCCGTAGTCCATGATGCGGCAGACGGGAGGATCCGCCTTGTCGCTGACCAAGACCAAGTCCAGATCTTTTTCTTCGGCCAGGCGCAGGGCTTCGCGCGGGCTCATGATCCCCAACTGGGTGCCATCGGTGTCGATGAGGCGAATTTTGGGGAAGCGGATGCGCTCGTTGATGGCCGGCAGCTCTGCGCGCTGCTTGCGGGGCAAGCGGTCAAGTGGACGTTCTACGGACAAGTTTTCCTCTCTGTGAACAACAACCTAGATGGTAGTACTCAGAGAATAGCAGCCTCTTTTGCGCCGTTGCTGGCCGACGGACTTGCACCCCCAAGTGGTCTATCGGCCAGGAGGGCAAGGCATGCTGCACCTATACTAGCCGGCATTTTTTGTTTTCTTCTAGGGGTTCGCCGACCCACTGGAAGGAAGAAGGATGCTGGATTGGGGCAGCAACCGCGGTAGGATAACCAAAGTGGCGCTCCTGCCGGTGAGAGGGCAGGGGGGGGCTTGTTTTCCGGTTAGCAGGGAGGGCAAAAGTGGTGCAGCTCGGTTTAACGGAACGGGAACTGAAAGAGTTGGCCCAAAAGTCGGTGCAACTGATCCTGAGCCCGCGAGAAGGAGATAGCGAGGCGCTGGCTCAGTACAAAGCCTCGGCCGAATTCCGGGCAGGAGTTCATCTGGCCTGCGCGGCCATGGTGCTCGTCTTGGCGGAAAACAACGAGCGGATTAGCCAGCAGTTGGCTGCTCTCCAGGAAAAGGGATCCCTACCTCTACAGGAACCTTCCCAAAAACCTGCCAGCTAGAGCTGTGCCATGGTTCCAGAGACAGACCCACTGCAAGTGCGCAGCGAGCGGGACGCGATGGGGGAGCGGCAACTGCCGCAGTCGGTGTACTACGGCATCCAAACCGCCCGCGCCCTGGAGAATTTTCCCATCAGCGGCCTCAAGCCGCTGCCGGAGTACGTGGAGGCCTGCGTGCTCATCAAAAAAGCGGCGGCGGAGGTCAACGGCGAGCTGGGCTGCATTCCCCCCGACGTGGCCAAGGCCATTGTCCAAGCGGCAGACGAGATCCTCCAGGGATCCCTGCGGGATCAGTTTGTGGTGGATGTGTACCAGGCCGGGGCGGGCACCTCCCACCACATGAACGTCAATGAGGTGTTGGCCAACCGCGCCCTGGAGATCCTGGGAGAGCCCAAGGGGCGCTACGAGCGGGTCAGCCCCAACGACCATGTCAACTACGGCCAATCCACCAACGACGTCATCCCCACCGCCATTCGCCTGGCGGCCCTGCTGCGGGTGCGGCGGGATCTTTTGGGCACGCTGGACAACCTGGTGGCGGCGCTGGAGCAGAAAGCACAGGAGTTCCACGGCATTCTCAAGGCGGGCCGCACCCATTTGCAGGATGCTGTCCCCATAAGGCTGGGAGATAGCTTCGGCGCCTATGCGGCCATCTTTGCCCAGCACCGCCGCTGGATCGAGGAGGCCAGCCAGGCTCTGGGCAGCTTGGGGCTGGGGGGCAGCGCCGTCGGCACCGGCCTCAATACCCATCCCCAGTACCGGCAAAAGGTGGTGCAACGGCTGGCAGAGTACACCCAGTTGCCCCTTACCCCGGCCCCCCATCCCATGGCGGCGATGCAGAGCATGGCCCCCTTTGTGCACCTGTCGGGATCCCTGCGCAACCTGGCCCAAGATGCCATCAAAATGGCCAACGACCTACGCCTGATGGATTCCGGCCCCAAGACTGGCCTCAAAGAGATCCAACTGCCGCCGGTACAGCCCGGCTCCTCCATCATGCCCGGCAAGTACAACCCGGTGATGGCCGAGATGCTGAACATGGTCTGCTTTCAGGTGATCGGCCTGGACACCGCCATTCTCCTCGCCGCCCAGGCAGGCCAATTTGAGCTCAACGCGATGATGCCGCTGATTGCCTATAACCTCCTGCATAGCTTGCAGATCCTCAACAACAGCCTGCGCGTCTTTACCGAGCGCTGCGTCCGCGGCATCACCGCCCAGGCGGATCGCTGCCGCAGCTATGCTGAGGGGACGCTGGCTTTGGTGACTGCCCTCAATCCCTACATTGGCTACCTGCAGGCGGCAGAGGTGGCTAAGATCTCCCTGGAAACCGGCAAGCCCATCCGCCAGATCGTGTTGGAGCGCAACTTGATGAGCCCGGAACAGGTGGCCAAGGCGTTGAATCTGGAGGCGATGAGCCAGATGCGCTCTTAGCCCCTCCGCGAAAAGGGCAATTAGCCCTCTCGCCTGCCCCTTCCCCCTAGACTAAGTAAGACTCTCCTTTGCCAAGGCAGGCCATGACCGGAGAACGACTGAGCTTGCGGACGAAGCTGGCCTATGGGGTGGGGGATCTGGGCACGGGCATGACGGCCAATATCCTCATCTTTTTCCTGCTGCCCTTTCTCACCAATACCGTCGGCATGGCGGCAGGCTTGGCCGGCAGCATCTACGCCATCACCCGCTTTTGGGATGCCGTCAACGATCCCATCATCGGCATCCTCAGCGACCGCACCCGCAGCCGTTGGGGCCGTCGCCGCCCCTGGCTGCTGTTTTCGGCCATCCCCTTTGGCCTGACTTTTGCAGCTCAGTGGTGGATCCCTTTTCCCGGTCAGATGGGCCCCCTTTTCGCCTACTACCTGGCGGTGTCCCTGCTGTTCAACACCTTTTATTCTGCCGCCAACATCCCCTACGCCTCCCTGACGGCGGAGCTAACCCAGGATTACGACGAGCGCACCCGGCTCAACCAATTTCGCTTTGCCTTCTCGGTGGGGGGCAGCATGGTTGCCGTGGTTACCTTTCCGCTGCTGTTTAACCTGCTGCCGGATCGGGCTGCCGGCCATCTGCTGGCGGGGGCTTGTTTTGGGGCCATCTCGGCTGTGCCCCTGCTGCTCTGCTTTTGGGGAGTACGAGAACGTTTTCAATCCCAACGGGATCCGCTGCCTCTGCTGCAGCAACTGCGGGTGGCCTTCAGCAATCGCCCCTACCTGTTTGTCAGCGGCATCTACCTGTGTTCTTGGCTGGCCTTTCAGTTCACAGCCACGATCATCCCCTATTTCATCGTCTTCTGGATGGGCCTGCCCGAGGTGTGGATTTCTCTGGTGGTGTTGGCGGTTCAGAGTGTTGCCGTGCTGACCCTGTTTGCCTGGACATGCCTGAGCGCTCGGCTGGGCAAGCGCGCCATGTACCTGATCGGGGCGGGGTTTTGGCTCATCTCGCAGGCGGGCCTATTTTTCCTGCAGGCCGGCCAGGAGCGGCTCATGATTGCACTAGCCCTGTTGGCAGGGATCGGGGTTTCCGCCACAGTGTATCTTGGCCCTTGGTCAATGCTGCCGGATGTCATCGACCTGGACGAGCTGCACACTGGGGAGCGGCGGGAAGGGATCTTCTATGCCTTCATGGTGTTCTTGCAAAAGGTGGGCCTGGCGCTAGGGCTGTTTTTCGTGGGACAAGCTCTGGATTGGGCCGGCTTTATCCCTTCGGTGGCCGGAGAGGCCCCACCCCTCCAGCCAGAATTGGCCTTGCTGGCCATCCGCCTCGCCATCGGCCCCCTGCCGGCAGTGGCTTTAATCGGTGGGATCCTGCTGGTGTGGCTGTACCCCATCACCCGGCAGCGCCACCGGCAGATCCTAAGGGAATTGGAGGCAAGACGAGCGGGAGCTGCTCCTGAGGGATCCCCTTAGACAGGGGGCCGCTTCCCGTCTGTCAGTTGAGGATGATGCGCAAGCCACTGCCGGAGGGCTGCACCGGCTCGGAGTTGGGCAGAATCCGCAGGCCGCTGCCGGAAGGCTGGATCACAGGGTTGTCAGTATTGACGAAGAAGGTGTTGGAGCGGCCATCCCGCTCGTAGACCACCACGTCGTTGGGGTTGAACTGGGAGCGGCAGATGATGGGAGAGTTGTCGGCAGCGGTGGCGGCGCTGCAGCGGTAGCCAGGGGCAGAGACCACTTGGCCCTCTGCATCGAGGGAAAAAGGAACTCCCCCAGGCGGGATCGGAGCCAAGAGCGGCTGGTCGGGGTTGAGGATGACCGAGCCACCGGTGCTGGGTTCGACCAGGATCCCGCGCCCGTCGATGACGATCCGCTGGGCTTGTGCAGGGACGACCGCCCCCAAGAGCAGAGCCAGGCTCAGGCTGAGTTGGAGGGGAATAGACAGCTTCATCGGATATCTCCTTTGGCCCAGGGCCATCCCACTTTTTGGGATCCATCGGCCATCCCCGATGGGATCCTGACTTGATCTTGGCCCAGGCAGAGGGAGCACCCCAGGGCGGAAGCCGTCACCTCGGTTGCCAGGATGGGCACTTTGGCCTCGGCTCGACTACCCCAGCCCCAAGCGGCCCAGCGCCAGCCCCACCACCAGCATGCCCAACACCAGAAAAGGCTGAGCGCTGGCCTGGTATTTGACGTCGTTGTTGAGGGGATCCCGCAGCAGGTACATGTCTTGGAAGGTGATCTGCGGGATAATCAGCAGCACCAAAATTGCGGCGTAGAGCTTTAGGCCAGCTCCCAGCAAAAACGAGGCCATGCCGAACTGAAACAGGTCGATCATCAGCGCCGCGATCCAGGCCGCCCCCATCGCCCCAAACATCACCGGCAAGGAGGCGAGGCCAAATTGTCTATCCCCCTCCATGCTTTTGAAATCGTTGACCACGGCGATCCCCAGGCCGGCCAAGCTGTAGATCAGGGTCAGAATGCAGATTGTCCAGTTCAGCTCGCCAAAGAGGGCATGTCCCGTCCACCAGGGCAGGGCGATGTAGCTGGCCCCCAGGGCGTAGTTCCCCAGCCAGCCGTTGCGCTTTAGTTTCAGGGGCGGCGCCGAGTAGATGTAGGCAATTAGGGCTCCCGCCAGGGCAATGCAGGTGATCACCGGAAAGTCGTGGCCGGTGTACCAATCCAGGGCATAGGCCAACGCCAGCCCCAGGATCAGCAGCACCCAGATTTGGATGACCACCCGCCGCAGGGAGATGGCCCCGGAAGGGATGGGGCGATAGGGCTCGTTGATGGCGTCGATGTCGCGGTCGTAGTATTCGTTCAGGGTCTGGGTGTAGCCCGTCATCAAGGGGCCGGCCAGGATCATGCCCACCAAGATGAGGGCCACGTTTTCCCAAGTCCAGGTGAAGTGGCCGGAGGAGGCCGCTCCCGGAATCAGGCCCCACACCAGCGGGATCCAGGTCACGGGCTTCATCAGTTGCAGGTGGACTTGCCAAACGGAGCGAGACTCCACCTCTGCCCCTTTCATGCCCAAGAGTTGGCGGACACGCCGGGCGGCGGATCCCTTGTCGGCTTCAGGAGCCGGGGCGGTTTCTGCGCCAGGACCCACAGCAGGGGCCATTTCGTCTGCCGTCGGCGCCCAAGATGGCTCTTGAGAGGTGCTTTCGCTCATGGTGGGGTGCGCAATCAAACTTCAACAACGGGGATACCCACCCCCATTCTGAGGCATCTTCCCACATTCCTCAAAACTTTCCTCTACACAATCTGCGCTGCCACGAATAGGGAGTGGTGCTGGGCCGGGATCCGCTCTTTCTCGGCTGCCGGGATCACCAGGGGGGGCTGTCGGGTATAGTTGACGGGATCCCGGAACCAAGGTCGGCTGTAAGTGTTGTAGAGGAGGGGCCGGGGAGCAGCAGAACGATTGGCCCGGCCCAGGTGAATCAAGCGGTAGTCGAACAGCAGGCAGGATCCCTTGGCCAGCGGCGGATCGACAAAGGGCATCTGCCGGACCAGCTCGGTGTAGTGGGCCTCGAAAACAGCGTGGCTGCCAGGCCAGAGGCGGGTCATGCCGTTCTCTTCGTTGACCTCCACCAGCGGGATAAGCAAATTCAGGGCATAGCAGGGGACGATGGCATCTAGAATTGCGTCGCCGAAGAGGTGGGAGAGATCCCGGTGAACCTGTTGGTCGGCGGATCCCGGCAGAGAAACTACCACCCCCAGCCCGCTCAGGATCAGGCTTGATCCCAAGATTCGCTGCAAGATAGGCAGGATTAAGGGATGGGCATAGAGCAGGGGATCGTTAAAGGGCCCCTCCAGGCGCACCGTCACCATCACTCGTCGATTGCCCACCAACAGGGCGTCGGGGTGGTTTTCGTGGGTGCAGTAGCGGCTGTAGGTGGTCAGAAAGCTACTGTGTAGCTTGTCGATGAGCGCCGTGGGGAAGATCTCCGGCAGCACCAGGTAGCCCTCGGTGGAAAACAGGTGAAACGCCTGCTCTACGGTCTCTGGATCCGGCTGCTGGCGCTCCCGCTCGGCATGGCTAAAGTGCACCTGGGCTAACACGAGCCTTTACTCCTTCTGCAAGCTGGCCACTGCCATGAGCATGCCCCGCGCTTTGTTCAGGCATTCTTGGTACTCCCGCTCCGGATCCGAGTCGGCCACGATGCCCGCCCCGGCTTGGATGCTCACCTGGTCCCCCTGAACCAGCAGGGTGCGGATGGTGATGGCGGTGTTCAGTTGGCCGGCAAAGTCGTAGTAGCCATAGGCGCCGGCGTAGGGGCCGCGGCGACACCCTTCCAGCTCGTGGATAATCTGCATGGCGCGGATCTTGGGAGCGCCAGTAACCGTGCCGGCAGGAAAGGTGGCCCGCAGCAGATCCCAGGCGCTGTAGCGGGGATCCAACTGCCCCACCACATTGCTGACGATGTGCATCACGTGGCTGTAGCGCTCGATCTGCATCAGGTCGTCCACCTGCACGGATCCCAGGCGGCAGACCCGCCCCAGGTCGTTGCGGGCCAAGTCCACCAGCATCACATGCTCTGCCCGCTCCTTGGGATCCGCCAACAGCTCCTGCTCCAACTGGCGGTCTTGGGCGGGGGTGGCGCCGCGGGGGCGGGTGCCGGCGATGGGACGCACGGTGGCGATGCGCTCTTCCCCTATCCGAGTGAGCTTGACCATCACTTCTGGGCTGGAGCCGACAAGGCAGAGATCGCCAAACTGGAAAAACGCCATGTAGGGGGAGGGGTTAATCAGCCGCAGGGAGCGGTAGAGCCGGAAAGGATCTCCAGCAAAAGGGGTGGTGAAGCGCTGCGAGAGCACCACCTGAAAGATCTCGCCAGCCCGGATGTAGGCTTTGGCCTGCTCCACCGCCTGGCAGTAGGCGGCGCGGCTGAGGGTGCTGGGGGGAATGGCATCGGGCAGTTGCGGCTTCCAGTCGAGGCTGAGGTGGGCAAGAGAAAGGGGGGCGCTGAGCTGTTGCACCAACTGTTCCACCCGCCGGCAGGCTTGGGCGTAGGCCTGCTCCGCCGGCTGCTGGCGTGTGTCGGCAAAGGCCACCACCCAGATCTTGCGCTTGACCTGGTCGAAGATCAGGATGCTGTCCACCTGCATGAGGATAGCGTCGGGGGGATCCCCCGGCTGCAGGGGGTGAATGGGCACCTTGGGCTCGATCCAGCGAATCAGCTCATAGCCCCAGTAGCCAAAGAGCCCGCCGATGCTGCTGGGCAACTCCGGCAGGTGCACCGGCTCATAGGGCTGCAGGCAGCGGGCCAAAACGGCAAAGGGATCCCCTTGGTGCTGCTCTCGATGCCCATCGCGGTGGATCTGCAAGGCCTGATCCCCGCGCACCTGCAAAACCCACAAAGGGTCGCAGCCGAGGAAGCTGTAGCGGGCCACCTGTTCCCCTCCCTCCACCGATTCCAGCAGAAAGTTGTAGGGCCGCCCGGCACAGACCCGGTACCAGGCAGAGACAGGCGTTTCCAAGTCCGCCACCCATTCTTGGTAGACCGGGATGAAATTGCCCTGTTGGCTGAGGGCGAGGAACTCCTTCAGAGAAGGGGAGATCATGGCCTGCACCTTCGCTTGCCCCTCTGACTTTACCTTAAGGGGGGAGCTCCAACAGCACCGCCACCGATTAAGCTGAGGGGGGCCTTTCTCTGAGCAACCTTGCCATGCACACCCCATCGCAGATCCTTCGCGAGCGCCTGCGCTTTCAAGGCCACAAGTACACCTTTGTCAGCCAGCGCTTGCGCTTTCCCAACGGCACCGAAGGGGAGCGGGAGTACCTCCTCCACCCCGGCGGCGTGGTGGCCGTGCCGGTCACTGCCGAAGGCAAGTTCGTCTGCATTCGCCAATATCGCTTTGCCGTCGCCGCCTACCTCTACGAGTTTCCCGCCGGTACCGTCGAGCCAGGGGAACATCCTGATGAAACCATTCGCCGCGAGCTGGAAGAAGAAACCGGCCTGCGCGCCCACCGCTGGGATCCCCTCGGCCAATTTTATCTGTGCCCCGGCTATTCCAGCGAGATCATGTACGCCTACCTGGCGCGGGATCTGGAAGTGCTGGATGCTCCACCGGCCAAGGATGAAGATGAAGACATTGCGGTGGTGGAGCTTTCGCCTGCCGAACTGACAGAAATGGCCCGTTTTGGCCTGGATTTCGACAGCAAATCCATCACCTGCTTTTGGCGGGCCCAGTTGTTTTTGGCAGCGGAAAATGCGGCCTTTGCGAGCAGGAACAAGCCCTAGGCATGGCCATCCTGCGCCTTGCCCAGCCCCCCTCTCCCCCTGGGAGAAGGGAGCGGGGGATCCCTGCCGCCAACAGGCTTAACCTCTACAGCAAAGTGGCGGCATAGTGGGCAGCCCCTATCAAGCCCACCTGGGCGTTCACCACCACCTGCACTGACAGTTGCTCCAGCAGAGTGCGCATCCGTCCCTTATCCAAAAAGGAGGGCAAAAACTCTCCCTCCCGCAACAGGCGCAGGAGCTTGGGCGCGATCCCGCCGGCGATGAACAGGCCCCCACGGGGCAGCAGGTGCAGGGCAAAATTGCCGACAGCGGCCCCATACAAGCTGGTAAACAGCCGCAAACACTCCACCGCCAAGGGATCCCGTCCCTCCAGGGCGGCATTGGCAATTTGGGCGGCTGGGTCGACGGGGCTGGCTCCCCTTTCCCAGGCGGCAATTTGGGCCAGCAACTGCTCCTCTCCCTGGCCCCAGCGGCTATCCCGCAGAAATTGATAGATGGCCACGATCCCCTGCCCCGAGACCACCCGCTCGGTGGAGACGCGCCCATGTCGTTGTTGCAGATACCGCAGCAGCTCCCATTCCAAAGGGGTCCGTGGAGAAAAATCCACATGCCCCCCCTCGCTGGCATGAACCTGGTAGCCGCCTTCTCCCCAGGTGAGGTAGGCCTGCCCCAGCCCTGTGCCCGCCCCGATGACGCCGATGGGCGCCTGGGGCTGCCGCTCTCCTGTCTGCAGCGTTTCCAGATCCTGATCTCGCAGGGCCAGCACCCCATAGCCTACGGCGCTGAAGTCGTTGATCAACGCTAGGCGGGGGATCCCCAGCTCCGCCGCCAACTGGCTTGAGTGCAGGCTCCAGGGCAGGTTGGTGATTTTGGCCCTCTGTCCCCCGGCTCCTGGACTGCTTTTTTCTTCCACTACGGGGCCGGCCACAGCAAAGCAGGCGGCAACCGGTTGGGGATCTCGCCCCAGCTCCTGCCGTGCCTGGGCCAGAAACTCCAGCACCACCGGGGTGAGGTTGGGATAGCTCTGGCTGGCGTAGCGGCAGTGGTAGAGGCTGTGATCGGGATCTTGGGCATTGAAGAGGCTGAGGCTGGTCTTGGTGCCCCCGATATCTCCCGCCAACAGCAACTCCATAGTGTTTTCCGGGCAGCGCGTTATTCTCACCCTGACATTTTCGGCAGTACCCTGGCAACGCCGGCCCCTCTCGGCCGGGGCGGGAAAGGGCAGGGAAGATGCTATGTTAACTGATGTAAAAGTTTCTAAGATTGCGTTTTGTTTCCTACCTCTTGTTCGCCGCCTCTCCAAGAAGAGCCTTCCCTGGCCTCCCAGGGCCCAGTCGGACGGGAGATTCCCCGTTCTTCTCTGCGAAGGCGGTTTCCCTCTCACCACGCCATCGGGGGAGCGGCGGCTGTGCTGGTGTGCCTACCCGTTTTTGTGGCAGCGCCCCTGGTGCGCTATAGCCCTTGGCTGAGCTTGGCGATGACTCTAGGCTGGCTGGGCCTTAGCTGGCGGCTCTACTCGCGGCCCCGCACCCGCATCTGGGGGGATCTGCTCTACGGCTTCACGCTGACTTGGCTGGCAGGATCCTTCTACTGGGGCTGGCTGCGCTGGGAGCCCCTCTGGCACATGCCGGTGGAAGCTCTGGGGATCCCGATGGTCTGGTGGGGGGCACGGCAACGCTTTGCCCGCATCGGCACCTGGTTCTATCTCGGCTCCTTGTGGGGCACAGCGGTTACAGATCTTTACATTTACTCGGTGGGGCTGTTGCCGGAGTGGCGGCAGGCGATGCGGTTTGAACGGCTGGATCAGGCAACCGTCCCGTTTATGGCTGCGCTCGACAAAATGGCCGCCCCTTGGGGGGTAGCTTGGGGCATCGGCTTAAGCCTTCTGCTCCTTGGGGTTGGCCTGTGGGTCATTCAGGGATCCCGTCGCTTGCACCACTGGGCCTTTGCTGGAGCAGTGCTGAATACCCTGTTGGTGGATGGGCTCTTTCTGTGGGGGGCGGCCTTGCTTCGCTGAGCCAACCACCTCTGCGGTGCTGACCCAGAAAATGGCGGCGCAAGGGACAACATTGAGGCCTGCAGAGGAGCCTGCCTACCGTTGTTTGGAGTTTCTACGTAGCGCTTTGTTGTGGCCAGGTAGCCGCGAAGGATCTCTTCCTCCCCAGGGAAGGTAGCTGACTTCTCCGGTGGGAGCAGTCCTCCAGCCTAGGAAAGAGTTCTCTGGCTTACCCCTGGGCGAAAGCCAGCTATAGGGGCGGGGAGAGCGTCAAGGTCAGTCGGGTGTCGGTACGCCTGTTCGGCAGGAGGCAGCTCCGGCAGCGGTGCCGGCTGGGGGAAAAAGTCGATGACCTCCCAGCTCTTGGCATCGGGAGAGGGATGGGCCAGTAGCCACCGTTCGGGCAGGGTTTTGGGCTGCGCTCCCCCAGGGGAAGGGGAACTTTGCGCCTTCTGGTGGGCCAGGGTGAGCTGGAAGGGATCCCCCTTGCGGCGGTAGGGGCGGCGGGATCCCGGTGGCTTGACAATTACGGTATAGGTGCCGCTGAGGTGGTGGCCTTCCAGTTTCTCTCCTGAGGCCAACAGCAGGGGTTCACGGCGATCCTGACGAATTTGGACATCCTGCACTTCCAAACGGCCTGCTAAGCGGTCGCTGCCCACCAGCGAGGCAACCGGCTCAGCCGGGTGGGAGATCTGGTAGGCCAGAGCCTGCTGCACAACCGACTTGGGAGGTCGGGGGCCACAGCCCCCCAGTAACCCCAACAGCCCAATGGCCAGGAGGCTCATCAGGCAACGCAGGCTATTGCGCAGGGCCTGCCCCCTATGGCGCCGGCTTCTCTCCGGTTTTGCCATGGCCTCCTCCCTAAGCAATCTCTGTTGGCATCGTGGCCAAGCCCCTCAGACGACTGCCACGGTGGGGTGCTGCTTCAAGTACTCGGTATTGACTCCCGACTCGCGGGTGAGAGCTACCAGGCCGGTGCGGGCAATCTCCCGAATGCCGAAGCTGGTTAACATCTTGATGATGGCCACCATTTTGCCCGGATCCCCTGTCACTTCCAAAGTTAAAGACTCTTCCGCCACATCCACAATCCGGGCACGGAACATCTGCGCCACGTCCATGATGGCCGAGCGAGTTTCGATGCTGGCGTTGACCTTGACGAGCATCAGCTCCCGTTCTACACAGGGGACATGGGTAATGTCGGTTACTTTCAGCACGTCGATCAGCTTGTAGAGCTGCTTGGTCATCTGCTCCACATCGTGCTCATCCCCCTGCACCACCATGGTGATGCGGGAGATGCCAGGCCGCTCGGTGGGGCCAACGGTGAGGCTGTCGATGTTGAAGCCCCGGCGGGCAAACATGCCGGCGATGCGGGTTAAGACCCCGGGCTGATCCTGCACAAGAGCGCTGAGGGTGTGTTTCACGGCAGCCACAGAAGGAGGTGGGAAAAATCCAACTGCAGATCAGGGGAATTGAGATGGCGATAAGCAAATTTTACGCCAGTTTCGCGGCAATGTTCTGAGGGGATCCCTTCGACCTCGCTAGCCAAAGGCTCCGGGATCTCCGTCCAAATCCTGGAGCTGCCGCAAAGATCGATGCGCCTGTTCCTGCAAAACTAGGTTGTGGTGTTGGCGGCTGACCTGCAAAGCGGCTTGCCAACTGGAAATAGCCGTTGCCCTATCTCCCATATTTCCGTAAGCCAGCCCCCGACCGTACAAGCCGTACTCGTCGGTGGGATCCCCGAGGTTGCCGTCGGCTTCCAAGCGAAAGGCCTGGTCGTAATCGTCGAGGGCAGCTTTGATCTCCCCCAGCTCGTAGAGAAGATTGCCCCTGATGTAGAGAACGTGGGGTTGGCAGGGTTCTGCCTCGAGGCTGCGGCTGAGGTCGGCAATGGCCTCGTCATAGCAATCGGCCCAAGCATAGGCAACGCCCCGCCCATAGTGGTGGGCCGGACAGGGATCCCAGCGGATGGCCTGGGACCAATCGGCCACAGCCGCCTCCCATTCTCCCAGGTAGCCGTACACCGTAGCGCGGCAGGCATAGGCAGGCGCCGAGGTGGGATCCCGACAAATGGCCTCGTCCAGGTGAGCTAGAGCTGAAGGCAGGGATCCCTGTTGCCTGAGCAGGTTGGCCAAGCGGAGGTGGTGGGGGGCGCTGGGATGCCGGCGTACTACCTCGGCAAGCTCGGCTATTGCCCCCTGCAAATCCCCCTGCAACTGAAGAAGGAGGCCGCGGTAGAGATAGGACTCTGGCCGGCGCGGGGCCAACCGGGTGGCTTGGTCGAAGTCCGCCAGCGCCTGGGGAAGTTGGCCGAGTTCGAGGTAAACCTGGCCGCGCAGAAGGTGGGCGTTGGTCAGACAGGGATCCTGCTGCAGCGCCAGGTTGAGCTGCTCGACAGCCCCTATCAGATCCCGGTTCAGCCACCGTTCGCGACCCCGGTTGTAAGCCAAGATGGCGGGGCGGGTGAAGGCTGAAATGGCTGCCGCACTGGCCAGACCCATCACTGCCGAGAGGCGATCCTGCCGCCAACTGGCCAAGCCCCCCAACAGCAGGGCAGCCGCGAGCAACAGGCGCAAACCGGCCGAGTCGTGGGCTTTGAGCATGGCATCAACCCGGAGCTGGTTTCTCTGATTCTGCCTGATTGGGCAGCGAGAAACACCCATCCGCACGAATTTGGGGAGTCTCTCTTGTTCAGGCTGGATCCGCATAGGAAGGGGATCCCTGCTGTTCCCCTTCCTTCTCCCTTTTGGGTGGAACGGACATTCTAGGCCCAGAGCATCAGCCGCAGCTCATAGGGATCGTGCATGTCAGGATGAAAGGGCAGCAGGCGGATGGCCAGCCCCTGCAAGCCGCTGGCCTCGTAGCGAATCTGGCCGGAGAAGATGGCCCGATCCTCCACCGTCTCCACGTAGCGCAGGGGGGTTGCTTGGCCGTTCCGGATCTGGCCGTTGTCGTCCACCGGCCCCTGGTAGGCCTGGACGATGACATCCTGGGGTTGCAGGGATCCCAGCCGCACCTCAACGGTCACCGTGAGGGGATCGCGGGCCATCACCACTTGGTCGTTTTGCGCCGAGGGGAGGCCGGCGGCGGAAGCTTTCTTGGGGGGTTCGACCTGGACATTGACAACCCGAATGTTGTACCAGTTCTCCTGCAGATGGCTGCGCCAGCGGGTAAACTGGCGAGCCGACTCGAAGTTATCGCGGCGCATGCGGTCGAAGTAGTTGCTGAGGGGAATGTAGGCCCGCTCGGCATACTCCAGTACCATGCGCTGGGTGCTAAAGCGGGGGCAGTTGAGCTGAATGGCCTGCTTCATGCGCCGAATCCAGGCGTGGGGCAGGCCATCGCTACCGCGCTGGTAAAACAGAGGGGCAACCTCCTGTTCCAGCAGGTCGTAGAGGGCGTTGGACTCCACCTCGTCTTGGTAGGCGCGATCCTCGTATTCCTCGCCGCGGCCAATGGGCCAGCCGGTCTGGTAGTAATCGGCCTCATCCCACCAGCCATCCAAAATGCTCAGGTTCTGTCCGCCGTTGGCCGCCGCCTTCATGCCACTGGTGCCGCTGGCCTCCCGGGGGCGCAAGGGGTTGTTCAGCCACACATCCACCCCGGCCACCATCAAGCTGGTGACATACATGTCGTAGTCCTCAATGAAAACCAAGCGCTGGCGAAACTCCGGCTGGCGCGACACTTGCACAATTTGCCGGATCAGCTCCTTGCCGGGGTTGTCGCGGGGGTGGGCTTTGCCGGCAAAGATAAACTGCATCGGGTAGCGGGGATGGTTGAGCAAGGCTTTGAGCCGTTCCAGGTTGTGAAACAAGAGGGTGGCCCGCTTGTAGGTGGCAAAGCGGCGGGCAAAGCCAATGGTGAGCACTTCCGGGTTGAGGGCTTCAGAGGCCCACTGAATTTCCACCGCTGAGGCCGCCCGCTTTTGCAGTTGCTCCACCAGGCGCTCGCGAACGAAGTTGATCAGGCGCGAGCGGCTGCGCTCGTGGGCCCGCCACAGCTCCCCATCCGGGATCCGATCCACTTTCTGCCACAGGGGATCCGAGGGGGGAGCCTCCGCCCAATCCGGCCCCAGGTAGCGATCGTAGAGGGCCTGGTTCTCTTCCCCCACCCAGGTGCGGGCATGCACCCCGTTGGTGATGGAGGTAATCGGCACTTCCTCCAGCGGGATCTCGGGCCAGAGGCGGCTGAACATCTTGCGCGAGACCGACCCGTGCAGCTTGCTGACGCCGTTGACAAACGAGGCCATGTTGATGGCCAGCACTGCCATGCTGAAGGGGGATTGAAAGTCGCCGGTGTTTTCGCGGCCCAGGGCCAAAAAGCGCTCCCGGCTCAGGCCCATCTGGCTGTAGTAGAAGCCGAGGTAGTAGTCGATTTTGTCGGGCGGGAACAGGTCGATCCCGGCAGGTACCGGCGTGTGGGTGGTAAACATCTGGCTGGACTTGGCCACCTGCCAGGCTTCTTCAAAGCTCAGCCCCTGCTCCACCATCAACAGGCGAATCCGCTCCACCGCCAAAAAAGCCGAGTGCCCCTCGTTCATGTGGTAGACGGTGGGATGGATGCCGAGGGCGCGCAAAGCCCGCACGCCGCCGATCCCCAACATGATCTCCTGGTGGATGCGCACATCCTGGTCGCCGCCGTACAGCTCATCGGTGATGTCCTGGTCGTACTGGCTGTTGGGCTCGATGTTGGTGTCCAGCAGGTAGAGGGGCACCCGCCCCACCATCGCCTTCCAAATGCGGGCAAACACCTTGCGTTTGGGGTAGTCCACCTCGATGCGAATCTCGCGGCCCTCCGCATCTCTTTGCAGCTCCAGGGGCATATTGAAAAAATCGTTAACGGGATAGCGCTCCTGCTGCCAGCCGTCGGGGTTGAGGTACTGGCGAAAATACCCCTTCTGGTAGAGCAGGCCCACCCCCACCAGCGGCAGGCCCAGGTCGCTGGCCGCCTTGAGGTGATCCCCGGCCAAGACCCCCAGGCCTCCTGAGTAGAGGGGCAAACAATCTGCCAGACCAAACTCGGCTGAAAAATAGGCGTAGCACTCCCCTTCCACCGCTTGGGCCGAGCGATACTTGCGATACCAGGTGTCTTCCTGCAGGTAGCTCTGGAGCTGTTGGCTGGCCCGCTCCAGGTGGGCCAAAAAACCAGGATCCTCCGCCAGCTCGTCCAGCCGCTCCTGCCGAATCTGCCCCAACAAAGCCACCGGATTGTGGCCACAGGCATCCCACAGATCTGGATCCATGCGCCGAAACAGGCTGCGGGTTTCCACGTTCCAACTAAAATGCAGGTTATAGGCCAACAAGCGCAGACTTTCCAGAGCAGCCGGCAGGTAGGGAGTGACCTTGAACGTGCGTAACGGCTTCATAAGTATCCGGGACGAGCGTGAGTTGCCACTGTCAGGCTACCCCGGCCTTCACCGGGTCGCACGGCTTTTTATAGCTTTTTCCGACTTCGGGGAGGCGCGCCAATAGGCGCAAGAGACCTCTGCAGGGGATCGGGGAAAGCCGATGGGGAATCCAACAGTTGCGACAATTCAAGCCGGGCTTTGTCGAGGATGGATCTGACTGCGCCCCTGGCCGATACCATTGCTGCCATTGCCACGGCAGTGGTGCCCGAACAGGGCAGCATTGGCATTGTACGCCTCTCCGGTTCGCGGGCTTTGGCCATTGCCCAGGCTATCTTTACTCCCGCCCGCCGCAACGCAGTCTGGGAAAGCCATCGCCTCCTCTACGGCTGGATCCACGACGAGAAGGGCCGGCGGTTGGACGAGGCCCTGGCCGTCTGGATGCAGGCTCCCCGCTCCTACACCCGCGAGGACGTAGTGGAGCTGCACTGCCACGGCGGCATCATGGTGGTTCAGGCCACGCTGCAGCAGTGCCTGCGCCAGGGGGCACGGCTGGCGCAGCCGGGGGAGTTCAGCCTGCGCGCTTTCTTGAACGGCCGCATCGACCTCACCCAGGCCGAAAGCGTGGCCGATCTGGTGGCGGCCCGCTCCCCGCAGGCGGCCCAAATGGCCCTGGCGGGGCTGCAGGGCAAGTTGGGGCAGTCCATCCGCGCCCTGCGCCAGGAGCTGCTGGGTTTATTGGCCGAGATCGAAGCCCGCCTCGACTTTGAAGAGGATCTGCCCCCCCTGGACGTCCCCGCTTGGCAGGCCCGGCTGCAAGCCATCCAGGCCCAGATGCAGGCCCTGCTGGCCACCGCCGAGCGGGGGCAATTGCTGCGCACCGGGGTCAAGGTGGCCATCGTCGGGCGGCCCAATGTGGGCAAGTCCAGCCTGCTCAACGCCTGGTCAGGCCAGGATCGCGCCATCGTCACCGACCTGCCCGGCACCACCCGCGACGTGGTGGAATCCCAGTTGGTGGTCAGAGGGATGCCTGTCCAGCTTTTGGATACCGCCGGCATTCGCGCCACCGACGATCCGGTGGAACGGCTAGGGGTGGAGCGCTCCCAACGGCTGGCTCAAGCTGCCGATGTGCTGGTGCTGGTCATCGACGCCCAGGCCGGCTGGACGGATGCCGACGCCGCCATCTACGCGTCCATCCGCCACCGCCCCCTCATCCTGGTGATCAACAAAACCGACCTCGCCCCCGCCGACAAGATCCGCCTCCCGCCCGAGATCGCCTACCGCGTCCCCGCCGTCGCCGCCCAAGGCCAAGGGATCCCGGAGCTGGAAGAGGCCTTGGAGCAGCTTGTGACTCAGGGGCGGCCCCAGCCCAACCTGGAGGTGAGCCTCAACCAACGCCAGGCCGCCGCCCTCCGCCAGGCCCAAGCCAGCCTGGAACAAGTCGTTCAGGCTATGCAGGCGCAGCTCCCCCTCGATTTTTGGACCATCGACCTGCGCGGCGCCCTGCACGCCCTTGGCCAAATCACCGGCGAGGAGATCTCCGAAGCGGTGCTGGATCAGATCTTCAGCCGCTTCTGCATCGGCAAGTAAGCGCTTACTAACTCATACTCATTCCGAGTTTGTGTTAGTATGGACTCAGTCGGGAATCAGCAGGCCCCAGAGCCGAGGCGGATCCCAGATAATGGAAACACAACTTAGGAGGTTGGCTATGGTTACCGCCGCAAAAACCCGTCTCTACCCCACCCAGATCGACTTGCCGGCGGAGGCCCGCGCGCAACTGGTGGAGCTGCTCAACCAGTCCTTGGCGGACACGCTGGATTTGAAAACTCAGGTGAAGCAGGCCCACTGGAACGTCAAAGGCATGAACTTCATCGCCCTGCACGAGATGTTCGACACCTTTGCCGGCACTCTGGAGAACTACGTGGACATGCTGGCGGAGCGGGTTACAGCTTTGGGGGGCATTGCCCGCGGCACGGCCCGCATCGTCGCCCAAACCTCAGCCTTGCCGGAGTACGACCTGACGGCTGAAGACGGCCGGGCTCACCTGCAGGCTTTGGCGGCCCGCTACGGCCAGTATGCCGCTTCGGTGCGCCGCAACATCGACCGCAGTACCGAACTGGGGGACGCCGATACCGCCGACCTGTTTACCGAGATCTCGCGCCAGATCGACAAAGATCTTTGGTTGATCGAGGCTCACCTGCAGGCGTAACGCTGGCAAGGCAAATCTGAAGAGGCAAGCGGGATAGGCAAAATGGGCGTCAACGCTCCCCTCCTGTACCTGGTGGCTTTGGCCGGTATCCTCAGCGTGGTGGGCTACTTCGTCCTGCGCGAGGTGCTGCGGATACGGGCCCAGGAAAGAGTCATCCGGCAGCTCCAGCCCCGCCTGAGCAAAGGCAAGGGATCCCCGCAGGAGCACTACGAGTTGGGCAGCGTCTATCTGCAAAAGCGCCTCTACGACCAGGCTATCGTCCAGCTTAAAAAAGCTCTAGAGGTGGCTGGGGAGAACATTCCCCCCGTCTGCAACGCCCTCGGCTTTGCCTACTTCAGCCAGGGGCAATACGACTTGGCCATCCGCTACTACAAAGACGCGGTGGCAGCGGATCCCGGCTATGTAACCGCTTGGAACAATCTGGCCCATGCCTACGAGAAGAAAAATCTCTACGGCCCTGGCCTCGAGGCCTACGAGACGGTGCTGCAACTGGATCCGAAGAATGCCATTGCCAAGCGCCGCGCCGAGTCCCTGCGCAAACGTTTGCGGCCCAGCCCCCGCGGCTGACCGTGTTTTATCTGGGTAGATGTCTGCGCAGATATGTATAAATACTTATGGCAGCTCGCCTATCGATTGGCGGTAGCTGCTCAATCCCGACTATTGGAGTTGCTTCTTTTCCCCTCACAAGAAAGGTGAAATCTTGAGAGGGAATGGAGGATTCGGTATCGTATTGCCTGGGCTGGTATTATGTCTTAAAAAACGAGAGGCCATTTCATGGATGCACAATCGGTGGCACCTGTGGTTCTGGTAATCCTGGATGGCTGGGGTTATCGCGAAGCCCCTGAGGGCAATGCGGTGCTGGCCGCCCGAACCCCTGTCGTGGACAGCCTATGGGCTACCTACCCCCATACCCTGCTGCAAGCTTCGGGGCGAGCCGTGGGCCTGCCGTCAGGGCAAATGGGCAACTCAGAAGTGGGCCACCTGACCCTGGGGGCGGGGCGGGTGGTGCCGCAGGAGTTGGTGCGTATCAGCGACGCCATCGAGACGGGATCCCTTTTTCACGAGCCCCTCTTGGTGGAGGTTTGTCATCGTCTCAAGGAGCAGGGGGGCCGTTTTCATTTCATTGGCCTCTGCTCTGAGGGGGGGGTTCACTCCCACATCGACCATCTCTACGGCTTGCTGAAGCTGGCAGCCCAGGCGGGGATCCCTGCCTATGTCCACGCCATCACCGATGGCCGCGATACCTTGCCCCGCGATGGAGCCAGGGTTCTGGCCGCTCTGGAAAAAGAGCTGCAATGGCTGGGCAGCGGCGTCATCGCCACCCTGAGCGGCCGCTACTACGCCATGGATCGGGATCGCCGTTGGGAGCGCACCCAGAAGGCCTACGAGATCCTGACGGAAGACGGCCCTGGCTGTGGCCGCAGCGCCGCCGAGGTGATGGAAGACTTTTACGCCCAGGATATTACCGACGAGTTTATTCCCCCCACTCGCTTGGCTCCGGGGGCGGTGCAGTCGGGAGATGCGGTCATCTTCTTCAATTTCCGCCCGGATCGCGCCCGCCAGCTTACCCAAGCTTTTGTCTGTCCCGACTTTTCCGGTTTTCAGCGCCGTCTGATTCCGGATCTCACCTTCATCACCATGACCCAGTACGATCCGACCTTGCCGGTGCAGGTGCTTTTTAAGCCGCAGAACCTGGATCACCTGCTGGGCCAAGTGGTGAGCGAGGCCGGCCTCAAGCAATTGCGCATTGCCGAGACGGAAAAGTACGCCCACGTCACCTACTTTTTTAACGGCGGCATTGAGCAGCCCTTTCCCGGCGAAGATCGCATCTTGGTGCAAAGCCCGCTGGTGGCCACCTACGACCAAATGCCGGAGATGTCAGCGGTGGAGGTGACCGACAAAGCCATCGAAGCTATCGCCCGCCGCGAATACAGCCTGGTGGTGCTCAACTACGCCAACCCCGACATGGTGGGCCACACCGGCAACTTCAAGGCCACGGTGCGGGCGCTGGAGACGGTGGATCGCTGCCTGGGCCGTCTGCTGGCGGCGGTGGTGGACGTGGGGGGAACCACCTTAATCGTGGCGGATCACGGCAATGCGGAGCTGATGTGGGACGAGCAGGGCAACCCTTGGACGGCCCACACCAACAACCCCGTGCCCTGCATCCTGGTGGAGGGGGAAAGGCGCAAGATCCCTGGTCGCGGTGGCGATGTCAAGCTGCGCTCTGGCGGCACCCTGGCCGATGTCGGCCCCACCCTGCTCGAGATCCTAGGCCTGCCTCAGCCCCCCGAGATGACAGGGCAATCTCTTCTGCAGCCGGCAGAATACACCATCCTGCAGCGGCAGCCGGCGCCTGTGGGGCGCTAAAACCCGCCCTCCCTTACTCGGCTACTGGGATCCCTTCTTGGATTAGCCAAGCCCTCACCTCCTCCCAGCTGCGGTAGAGAGCTAAAACCTGGGAGTGCTCAGGGTGATAAGGGGCACTAAGGCGCTCTAACTGTAAGAAGCGAGCCTGAGGAGGGATCACCGGCACCTCTGGATCGGGGGGAGTGGGCCGGCGCAGGGAGCTGCTATAGCCGCGGTAGATGAGCACCAAATCCGTTTCCCCCTCGCTTTCCACCTCTACCCGCAGCACCTCCTGGGGGTGGGCTTGGCTGTAGCGCTCTAGAGCCAGCGGCCAGGGCAGGGCGCTCATGCTGCCAACTCCCTTTTCTCGGTAGGGGGCCGCAGCCGCCAAACGAAATAGACGCTGTAGAGTAGGTAAACTACCAAGCCCCAGGCCCCTAGGCTCCCGAGCAGCTCGGGGGGTACATTGGGATGGAAGATCTCCCGAAAGCCCAGCGGCGGCTCAAACCAGGCTCGACACTGCAGCGACAAAGAAGCCTGGAAGGCGCAGGGCACAAAGGCTCCTGAAAAGAAGAACCCGACCCCCATATAGCCAGTCAGGATCCACCGCCAGAGCAAAAAAGCTCGCGCCGCCCCGCTTCTCGACTGCTCAAGGGCAGTGCTCCAATCCTGCCAGAACCACAGACCCATTGGGATCAACAGCCGCGCCATCGCCCCGCTCAAGAAACTGATGGGCAGACCGCCGATCATCAAATACACCGTCACCGCCAATAGGCTGGATACCCGCCAGTAGACGATCAAGAGCTGAATCAGAGGACGCAACCCCACCGCAAAGGCCCAAATTAGGAGAGCCAACGGCAGCACCACCGTCAGCGCTACAGCCAAGCTGTAGTCCACCCAGATCGCCTTGACCAGCCAACTCACTGGGATCATCCTCGCCCTTTCTTCTCACTGCCCCATAGTATATAGAGCAACAGAATCGGCGGGATCCACCTCAAAACAACAGGAGGTAACAGAAGATTGCAGCTTCTCAGCCACCCCAGGCAAAACTTTACATCCGCGGTCTTTCAGAAAGTTTTCCATTTTTGCCGTTGCCGATCCACGAAGGTGGTAAATTCTTAGAGGAACATCTCCGTCTGTCGAAGGGCTAGTCGTCTTTCGAGGCGATAGTTGCAAGGTTCCATCCCGCCCTGGCCTCGCCCAACTCGTTAAGTATTGTTACTTAGTCGTGTTATTTTGGGTTAAGGCCAGATCCTCAGAGGTGGTGACCTCATTCCCATGGCACGTTCTTCCCGACTCCTCTCCCACAGTCCTGCCCGTTGGAAGGCGACCCCGTGGAAGCCTAAGCCTTTGCCGCCCCTGGATGAGGCGGCGCCTCCGCCACAGCAGGAGGCGGGTCTGGGCTGCCAGAGTGCGTTGCAGCCGTCGCTTGCCCCGGGCAAAGCGGATTTGCGGGAGAAGGCGACAACGGCTGGCAGGAGCTATGAAGCACTGCAGCTATGGTTGGTGCTGGTCACCTTGGGGGTGAGCCTGGCCATTGCGGTGGGGGTGGCTTTGGTTTACTCGCCGGCGGTGGCTGCCAATTATTTGCTGGGGGCAATCGTCGGCGTAGTCTATCTGCGCATGCTGGGCCGCGGCGTCGCGGAACTGGGCAAAAGTCGCAGCCGACTGGGGGTAACGCGTTTGGCTTTGTTTGTCGGGCTAATCGTCCTGGCCACCCAGGTGAAGTCTTTGCAGATTTTGCCCATTTTCTTGGGGTTCATGACCTACAAGGTCACCCTGCTGATTTATCTTGTTCAGACCTTGACCCGTTTATCTTCTTCTGCGTGATGCTCATGAACCTGTTCTTCTCCGCTCCTCCTCTGGTAGCAGAACTTGAGGTTGGTCATCACCTTTACTGGCACCTGGGCAAATTTACGGTTCACGGGCAAGTTTTGATTGCCAGTTGGATTGCCATCGCCCTGATCTTGACCGTGGTGCTGTTGGGGACTCGTCAACTGCAGCGGGAGCCCGCTGGTCTGCAAAACTTTATCGAGTACACCCTGGAGTTTGTCCAAAGCATTGCCCGTGCCCAGATTGGTGAGAAAAACTTCCGGCCCTGGGTGCCCTACGTTGGCACCTTGTTCCTGTTTATTTTTGTCTCCAACTGGATGGGCAATCTCTTCCCCTGGAAGTTGATTCCCCTGCCGGAAGGAGAGCTGGCCTCTCCCACCAACGACATCAACACCACCGCCGGCTTGGCGCTGCTCACCAGCGTCATGTATTTCGTGGCCGGTATCAGCAAGCGAGGGCTGTCTTACTTTAAGAAGTACATCGAGCCCACGCCAGTTCTGTTGCCCATCAACGTCCTGGAAGACTTCACCAAGCCCCTCTCCCTGAGTTTCCGTCTGTTCGGCAACATCTTGGCAGAAGAGCTGGTGATTGCGGTGTTGGTGTTGCTGGTGCCGTTGTTGATCCCGGTGCCGGTGATGATCCTATTTCTGTTTACGGGGGCCATTCAGGCTTTGATCTTCTCCACCCTCTCGGCCGCTTACATTGGAGAGGCGCTGGAAGGTCATGGGGGTGGGGATCACCACGATTGACCTGCGGAGGGAAGGTGGGGACTTCTACCCAGTTCAACGCCCCCTCTCCTTCAAAGGTCGTCGCAAGGGATCCCTTCTCTGGTAAGGTTTGTTGGGGCCGAGGGCTTGAGCCTGGAGGCCGCCGACAAAGAGGCGATCGGCTCGACTACTCCGGTCAGATCACCTCAAGCTCAAGACGCTGTTGCGTTCGTGTCAACATCTGTTTTGTAACGACAAGGAGCATCTTGCTATGGATCCGTTAACCTCTGCTGCTTCTGTGTTGTCTGCCGCTCTGGCAATTGGCCTGGGATCCCTGGGCCCGGGTCTGGGCCAGGGGAATGCTGCTGCCGCTGCCATGGAGGGGCTGGCCCGTCAGCCGGAAGCAGAAGACAAAATCCGCGGCAACCTGTTGGTTAGCCTGGCCTTCATGGAAGCCCTGACCATCTATGGCCTGGTGGTGGCGCTGGTGCTCTTGTTCGCCAACCCCTTCGCCTGATGTCTCTGGGGGCGGCCCGGATCAATAGCTCTGTTGCGCCGGTTCGCCCCCTGCCTTGTTCGATGTTGGATCCCGTTTCTGTTGGTGCGGCCCCATGATCTGTTCAACCCTGTTGGCCGTTGAAGCTGCCGAGAAAAATGGCCTCTTCGATCTCGACGCCACCTTGCCCATCATTGCCGTCCAATTTCTGTTGCTGGTGGCCGTGCTCAACTCCCTCTTCTACGAGCCGGTTACTCGGGTTATCGACAGCCGCAACGACTACATCCGCACCACCCAGGCGGAGGCCCAGGAGCGGCTGGACAAGGCGATGGCCCTGACCCGCCAGTACGAGGCTGAGATCGGCCAGGCCCGCCTCCAGGCGCAGCAGGTGATCGCCGAGGCGGAAGCGGCTGCGGCCCGTATCCGTTCGGAGAAGCTGGCGGCGGCCCAGGCGGAGATCCAAGCTAAGCTGGAGGCGGCGCGGCGGCAAATCGAGCAGGAAAAGCAGACGGCGCTCGAACAACTGCAGCAGCAAGTGGATGCCATTGCCGCCCAGATCACCGAGAAGCTGTTGGGCAGCGCCCGTTAAGTGGCCAGTTGAACATTCCTTTGGAGTAGCGCGTGATGCTGGTGTGGAGCCTTGTGCCCGCTTGGCTTTTGGCCGTTGCCGAGCCGGTGACGGAAGCCACTGAGGGTTCTGCAGAAAAGGGGATCCTGGATGCGATTCTGGAAAGCAACTTAATCAACATCGCCATCATCCTCAGCCTGCTGTACATTTTGGGCCGCCGGGTGGTGGGGGAAGCTCTGGCCAAACGGCGAGAAGGCATCCTCGAGGAGCTGCGCCAGGCGGAGCAGCGCAAGCAGGAGGCGATCGAGAGGCTGGCGGAGGAGCAGCAAAAGCTGGCGCAGGCTCAGCAGGAGGCGGAGCGCATTCGCAAACAGGCGGAGGCCAATGCGGAAGCCCGCCGGCAGGAGCTGTTGCAGCAGGCGGAGCGGGAGATCGAGCGGCTGCGCGCCAACGCCGAAAGGGATCTCTCTGCCGAACAAGAGCAAATTCTCCAGGAGCTGCGCCGCCAGATCGTGCGCCAAGCCCTGAGCAAGGTGGAGCAGGAGCTGCCGCAACACCTCAACGAGCAGGTGCACCAGCGCCTGATTGAACGGGGGATCCAGATGATTGCCCGCTAGGAGGAAAGGGGAAGTTATGATCAGCAGCACCATGGCCGCCAGAGTGGTGGATCCCTACGCCGAAGCCCTTGTTTCGCTGGCCTCTGCGCAGGGATTATTGGATACCTTTGAGGCCGACATCCGTTTCATTGCCGCGGTTGTGCAGGCCACGCCGGAGCTGGGCCAATTCCTCGCCAGTCCCCTGGTCAAGGCGGAAGCCAAGAAAAACCTGTTGCAGCAGGTGTTTGCCGACCAGATCCACCCGCTGCTGCTGAACGCGCTCAAGCTGTTGAGCGACCGTCGCCGTATTATGTTCCTCGGGGCCGTCTGCCAGCGGTTCTTGGAGCTGCAGCGGAAGCTCAAAAATATCGTCCTGGCCGAGGTGACCACAGCGGTACCTTTGACCGAGGCGCAACAGCAGTCGATCCGCGAGCGGGTGAGGGACTTCACACAAGCCAGCGGCGTGGAGCTCCAGACCAGCCAAGATCCCACGTTGCTGGGTGGAGTGATCATTAAGATTGGATCCCAGGTGATCGACCTTAGCCTGCGCGGCCAGTTGCGCCGGCTGGCGCTGCAGTTAGCCTAGATTGGCCGAGCGTTTTTCCTTAATTTTGGATCCCTTCCCATTCCCTCGAGAGGACTGCCATGCCTACAATTCGCCCAGACGAGATCAGCACCATCATCAAGCAACAGATCGAACAGTACAACCAGGAGATGCAGATCTCCAATGTCGGCACCGTCCTGCAGGTGGGGGACGGCATTGCCCGCATCTACGGCTTGGAGAAGGTGATGGCCAGCGAGCTACTGGAGTTCGAGGATGGCACGGTGGGCATTGCCCTCAACCTGGAGGAAGACAACGTCGGCGCGGTGCTGATCGGCTCCGGGCGCAACATCCAAGAAGGATCTATCGTCAAAGCCACGGGCAGAATTGCCAGCATCCCGGTGGGAGAAGCCCTGCTGGGCCGCGTGGTGGATCCCCTCTGCAATCCCATCGATGGCAAAGGGCCGATTCACTGCACCGAGACGCGCCTCATTGAGTCGCCGGCCCCTGGCATCGTCGATCGCCGCTCCGTCTACGAGCCCCTGCAGACTGGCATCACCGCCATCGATGCCCTGATCCCCATCGGGCGGGGCCAGCGGGAGCTGATCATCGGCGACCGCCAAACCGGCAAGACCACCCTTGCTGTCGACACCATCCTCAACCAAAAAGGACAGGATGTCATTTGCATCTATGTGGCCATCGGCCAGAAGCAGAGCAATATCGCCCAGGTGGTGAACATCCTGAGCGAGCGAGGGGCGATGGACTACAGCATTGTGGTGGCTGCCGGCGCCGACAGCCCGGCCCCGCTGCAGTGGCTGGCCCCCTATTGCGGCGCCACCATCGCCGAGTACTTCATGTACCAGGGCAAGCATACCCTGGTGGTCTACGACGATCTGTCCAAGCAGGCGGTGGCCTACCGGCAGATGTCGCTGCTGTTGCGGCGCCCACCTGGACGGGAAGCCTACCCAGGAGATGTGTTCTATCTGCACTCGCGCCTGCTGGAGCGGGCCGCCAAGCTGAACAGCCGGCTGGGCGAGGGATCCATGACGGCGCTGCCGATTGTGGAAACCCAGGCCAACGACGTGTCGGCCTATATTCCCACCAACGTTATCTCCATTACCGATGGGCAGATCTTCCTGGAGTCGGATCTGTTCAACGCCGGCATTCGCCCGGCCATCAACGTCGGCATCTCTGTCAGCCGCGTCGGCTCGGCAGCCCAGACCAAGGCGATGAAGAAAGTGGCCGGCTCGATCAAGGTGGAACTGGCGCAATATCGCGACCTGGAAGCCTTTGCCCAATTTGCCTCCGACCTGGACGAAGCTACCCAGAAGCAACTGGCCCGCGGCCAACGGCTGCAGGAGATCCTCAAGCAGCCGCAGTACTCGCCCCTGTCTTTGGATCAGCAGGTGGCCATCATCTACGCCGGGACGCGGGGGTATTTGGACGACATTCCGGTGGAGAAAGTCTCCAGCTTTAAGCAGGGCCTGCTGTCCTACTTGGGCACCGCCCATCCCAAGTATGGCGAGATCGTCCTCTCCACCAAGCAGCTTACCGACGAGGCGGAAGAGATCTTGAAAACCGCCATCGCGGAGTTCAAGCAAAGCTTCCTGGCCAAGGCGGCCTAGTTGCCGGGGATCCCCATCCAGTGACCACAGCAGAGAGGATCGGTTATGGCAAACCTAAAGCGGATTCGCGACCGCATCAAGGCGGTGAAGAACACCCGCAAGATTACAGAGGCCATGCGCCTGGTGGCCGCGGCGCGGGTGCGACGGGCTCAGGAGCAGGTGATGGCCACCCGTCCCTTTGCCGATCGCCTGGCCCAGGTTTTCTACCGCCTGCAGACGCGGTTGCGGCTGGAGGATGTCGACCTGCCCCTGCTGAAGCAGCGGCCCATTGAGACCGTGGGCCTATTGGTGGTGGCCGGGGATCGGGGCCTGTGCGGCGCTTACAATGCCAACGTTATCAAGCGCACCGAGGAGCGGGTGCGCGAGCTGCAGGAGACGGGGCAGCAGGTGCGGCTTTACCTGGTGGGCCGCAAGGCGGTGCAGTATTTTCAGCGCCGCTCTGCCCCCATCGCCAAGACCTACGTGAATCTGTCCCAGATCCCCACTGCCGCTGAAGCTGCTCAAATTGGGGATGAGCTGCTCTCCGCTTTCCTCTCCGAGAAGGTGGATAAGGTGGAGCTCATCTACACTCGCTTTGTCTCGCTGATTAGCTCGCGGCCAGTGGTGCAGTCGCTGCTTCCTCTGGATCCCACGCGCCTGGCTGCCCGCGACGACGAGATTTTTAACCTTCTGGTGCGCGGGGGAGAGTTCACCGTCGAGCGCAGCAAGATCGTGGCTGCTGTTTCCGCTCCGCCGCCGGACATGATCTTCGAGCAGGATCCGGTGCAGATTTTGGACGCGCTGCTGCCGCTGTACTTGAATAACCAGTTGTTGCGGGCTTTGCAGGAAGCAGCGGCCAGCGAGTTGGCGGCCCGCATGACGGCCATGAGCAACGCCAGCGACAACGCCACCGAGCTTATCCGCACACTGGGCCTTGCCTACAACAAAGCTCGGCAGGCGGCCATCACTCAGGAGATCCTGGAGGTAGTTGCCGGGGCTGAGGCCCTGTAAACTTCCCTCCAGTGACCCACTCCTGCACTCAAGCTGACGCATAGAGGGCAGCCTTCTCTAGCCCAGAAAAGCCAAGCGCCTCGCGCCGCGACCCTCACCCCCAACCCCTCTCCCTCTAGGAGAGGGGAGTAGGGAGACGTTTCATTTCATTTGAGGAGCCTAGATTGCGTCGCTGGGCTATCTGGGCGTTGAGCAGGATCACCGGCAAAATCCCCACCAGGACAATCGCCAAGGCAGGAGCGCCGGCCTCGGCCAGCCGTTCGTCGGCAGCCATGCGGTAGGTGTGGACGGCCAAGGTATCGAAGTTGAAGGGGCGTAGCACCATCGTTGCCGGCAGCTCCTTCATTACATCCACAAACACCAGCAGCATCGCCGCCAGGATCCCGACTCCCATCAGGGGCAGGTGCACCCGTAGCAAGGTGCCCAGGGATCCCTGCCCCAAGCTGCGGGCTGCTTCATCCAGGCTGGGAGGAATGCGCGCTAGCGTCGCCTCGACCGTGGCCAGGGCAACGGCCAAAAAGCGCACCAGGTAGCCAAACACCAACGCCACAATGGTGCCGCTGATCACCAAGCCGGGCGGCTGTTGCAGTACCACCTGCCGCAAGTCGCTCAGCAGTTGATCCAGCCGCCCTAGGGGAATCAGAACCCCCACCGCGATCACCACCCCGGGCAGCGCGTAGCCCAGAGAAGACAGCCGCACCGCCAGCCGCAGGCCCCGGACAGATCTCGCCTGCTCGAACCCTTGCAGCCGCAAACCGTACAGCACCACCACCGCCACCAAGACGGCAATCACCGCCGTGATCGTCGAGAGGAGAAAACTGTTCTGGGCGTAGCTCCAAAAGCGGCGGCCCAACTCTCCCTGGCGCAGAGTCATGTTGAGCAAGATCAGGGCCGGCACGACAAAGCCCAGCCCAATCGGGATCCCACAGGCCAGCCACGCCCCCACCGCCCGCATCCCCTGCAGACGGTAGCGGGTGAGGGACGGCTTGAACCCTTGGCGATAGTAGCGCGCCCGCCGGCGGGAAAATTGCTCCAGGGCCATCAGCAGCAGCACCAACAGCAGCAGCAGCGCCGAGAGCTGGGCGGCAGCCACCGGATTGCCCAAGGCCGTCCAGGTGCGGTAGATGCCGGTGGTAAAGGTATCGACCCCAAAGTAGCTGACCGTCCCAAAGTCGTTCAAGGTCTCCATCAAAGCCAGCAGACAGCCGGCCACGATCCCCGGCCGCGCCAGCGGCAAGGCCACTCGGAAAAAGCTGGCCCACGGCCCATAGCCCAAGGAGCGGCTCACCTCCAAACAGGCCACCGACTGTTCCTGGAAGGCCAGCCGCGCCGAGAGATACACATAGGGGTAAAGAGTGAGGACGAGCAGCAGGATCGCCCCCCACAAGGAGCGAATGTTAGGGAACCAGTAGTCGCCGATGCCCCAGCCGGTGACCCGCCGCAGCCAGATCTGGAAGCCGCCGGTCACTTGCAAAAAGTCCGTGTAGGCGTAGGCCAACACATAAGTAGGAGCTGCCAGGGGCAACACCAGCATCCACTCCAGCCAGGCCCGCCCCCAAAACTCGCACATCGTCACCAGCCAGGCGGTGCCGCTGCCGACCAGGATAACGCCTACTGCCACACCCACCATCATCACCAGGGTATTGCGCACATATAGCCCCAAGACCGTGTCGGCCAGGTGCTGCCAAACCTGCCGCTCGTCCGCAAAAAGGCTGAGCAACACCGTAAGGACAGGAACGAGAATGAGACCGCTGAGGGTCAGAGTCAGAAGCGCCCAGCCGTTCAGAGGAAAGAAGCCACTTCCTGGCAGAGATTTGCTCAACAACTTCAACCTCATCTCTTTGTCCATCTCAACAGGCGGGAGCTACCTCTTGAGCAACTCCTGGGGAAGAAAAGGGGATCCTCCAGGGATCCCCAACCAAGTTTTCTCTCAAAACAAGCTCTTGGGCAGCTTAACGAAATAAACGATGTTCTCGTCTTGCTTGTTACAAGCATAGTTTTTTCTTAAACCGCGCCCTTTTCCGAGACGATGCCAAAGTCGTCGTCGTTAACTATCGCTAGGGTAGTTGAGTTGAGAATGGCCAACCCCTCGGGCTTGTCGTGGGGATAATTGGGGATCGACATAATGTCAAATACTTCTTCTTTGTTTTCTGTGGTCAAAAGCAGATCCCGCTTTGGAACAGGAGCCTTTTCGGGAAGGTTTTCAATTGCCTTTGCCGGGCTATTGGTGTAGAAAGAAGTTAAAGAAAGCAGGAGCAAGAACAAGCCTGCTTTTCGCAGTTGTTTCATTTGGCAAACCTCCAGAAGCTTTTGATAAAGAAAGACAGGACGCCTGAGCGGCCTCGAACGGAAGCAACGCCGTCCTAGAGTATCGACGCTTGGCCAAGAACCGTCAAGCTGCTTAACGTTCACGGCGTCAAGCAATGAAAGGCTGCACTCAGGGCCTGTCCTGGAGGCCTGATCTACTTCCAACCGGCCCGATCCATTACCTTTAGGGCATCAGGGGTGACGCGGCCAATGCTGGCGGCGTTGATCGTATCTTCCTTAAAGGTGCCAAAGCTGGCCACCACCGAGTCGATCTCAGCCCCCGGCAGCACCGGGTACTCGTTGTTGCTTTGGGCAAAGATAGCCTGCGCTTCTGGGCCGGAGAGGAACTCCAGAAACTGGATGGCCGCCTCTTTGTTGGGAGCAGTTTTCAAAATTCCGGCGCCGCTGATGTTGACGTGCGTGCCGCGATCTTCTTGGTTGGGGAAGAAGACGCCCACCTTTTCCGCTACGGCCCGATCTTCAGGATTGTCGGATTTGATCAAGCGCGCCAGGTAGTAGGTGTTGGCTAAGGCTACATCCCCCACGCCAGCAGCTACGGCTTTGATTTGATCGATGTCTCCCCCTTCCGGCGGGCGGGCAAAGTTGGCCACTAGGCCGCGGGCCCACTTTTCGGTTTCCGGGATCCCGTGGGCCAAGATGATCGAAGCCGTCAAGGATTGGCTGTAAACGTTGCTGGAGGAGCGGGTGAGCACCTTGCCCCGCCACTTGGGGTTGGCCAGATCTTCGTAGGTGGAGAGCTCCTTGGGATCCACCTTGTCTTTGTTGTACATGATCACCCGCGCCCGCTTGGTGAGGCCAAACCAGTACCCCTCTGGATCCCGCAGAGACTCGGGAATATTTTTGGAGAGCGTCTCCGACTGGATGGGTTGAAACAAGCCCTCGTTCTGAGCGCGCCACAACCGGGCAACATCCACCGTCATGAAGATGTCGGCGGGGCTGTTGGAGCCCTCGCTGCGGATGCGCTGGACGATCTCGTCGGCGTTGCCCTGCACCCAATTCACGGTAATGCCCGTTTTCTGCTTGAAGAGGTCGTACAATTTTTCGTCTGTGCCGTAGTGCCGAGAGGTGTAGAGGTTCACCTCCCGGTTGGCGCCGCGGGCCGGACGCCCCAACGAGCCTGCCGCCAAGGCTACAGAGCCCAGAGCGGCCCAGCTGACAAATTGCCGTCGCGATAAGCGCATACCCAACTCCTAAACTCAAAAACATTTCAAGAAAGGCTGCTGCATTGACCCAGTCAGCAATGCCTTTACCCGAGAAAGCACTTGAAAGTCCCTCCCCTGAAAGCAGGGGAGTTTTCCCAAATGCCGGCCTTTTGATCTTTGTCTAGGCCAAGCTTATTGAGATTTTTATTCAAGAACTTTGCTCTGGGGCAATGATAGAGGATCCTAAGTACCGAGTCAAGCTGTTGGGAGTTGTTCTCATCTTTGAACCGTTTGGCCTCAGATCCGCCAACTCTCGCTGGAAACAAGAGCCAAGGTCGCTCCTCATGCGGCTGGCCGGGCAAGGGGATCCCTTACTGGAATATTTTGGGTAGGTCGGGGTTTTAGAGCTGCCTTGGGTATAAAGGGAGCAGGGTGGATGGTGGAGTATGGTGGGCTCCCCTTCTCAAGGGCCGGATGAGCAACTGCAAGACAATGGCCGGGATCCAGGTGCTTTCCTCCTAGTCTGTGGCTACAACGACTTGGCAGCGTTGACGCTGCAGATTCTGGAAGACTTTGGACAGCGCGCGGTGGTGGTGGCTCCTGGCCCGCGGCCTTCTTTGTTAAAGGAACCGTGGCAATACGTAGAGGGGGATCCCCATCAGCCGGAGGTGCTGCGCCGGGCTGGGATCGAGCGGATCAAGGTGGCGCTGCTGCTGGAGGACAACGACCAGGCCAACTTCGAGCTGGCCCTCTTGATTCGAGATCTCAACCCGCAGGCGCGCATTGTCTCTCGTCTGTTTAACACCGGCCTTGCCCGCTACCTGGACTCGATTTTGCCGCAGCATTTTTCCCTATCGGTTGCCGGCTTAGCGGCTCCGGCCTTTGCCCTCAAGGCTGTCTCGGACGAATTTGTCGGCTACTTCGAGCTGCCCCAGTTGGAGGCTCAGCCGGCCACGCTGCCGCCGGAGCTGGCCGATCCGCTTTATTTGGGCGCCCCCCAAGAGACCACCCTCTGGAACGTGGTGGAGCTGACCATCGGCTACAACTCCCGTCTGCTGCACATGCCCCTCGCGGAACTGGAGGAAACCTTTGGGGCGCGGGTGCTGTTCCACTACCCGGTGGACGGGCTGTCCGACTTTTCCGAGTCTCGGGTTTTCGACGATTTCGACCACGAGGCAGAGCTGCTGGAGGGGGATCGCATTTTGGTGATCTGCGACCCCAGATCCTATCTGCAACTGTTGGAGCGCAACGGGCGGCGCGGCTCTTCGCGGGCCCAACGCTGGGCCAGCGGACAGGCGCAAGACAGGCGACAACAACGGCGAGGCAAGTCGTTCGGGCGGGGCCTCCTATCTTGGCTGCGCAGAAGCCTGCAGGGACTGCTGCAGGTCAAGCCCATCGTGCATACCCTCACCTTCACCTTGGGGGCGATGTTGGTGCTGGGGGTCATTAATTTCAGAATTATCGGCAAATCTGTGGTTGACGGGCTGCTGCTGACCATCGTGGTGTTGACAGGGGGGTATGGCGACATCGAGGCTTTTCAGCAGGCGGAGACGCCGCTGGGGGTGAAGGTGGTGGCGGTGGTCATGACCTTGGTGGGAGCTGCCCTGGTGGGGTTGATCTACGGGTTGGTGACCGACAAGTTGGTGAGCAGCCGCTTTGGCTTGGGCCGAGCCGCCCGTATGCCCAAAGCGGATCATGTGGTGATTGCCGGTTTGGGGCGGCTAAGCTACTTGGTGCTGCAGTTGTTGCGGCAGATGGGCTATGAGGTGGTGGTGGTGGAGCCCGACAGCGACAACCCTCTGGTGGAAGCGGCGGAACGGGAGGGGGCGGTGGTGATTCGGGGCAACTACGCTCTGGCCAGCACGCTGCAACAGGCTCGCATCCAAAGCAGCCGCTGCCTGATCTGCACGACGCCTGACGATCTCACCAACCTCGAGACCGCCCTGACCGCCCACAGCCTGCAACCGGGGATCCGCACCATCTTGCGGGTTACCGATCCCCAGGTGGCGGCGCGGATGCAGCGGCATCTGCAGACGCTGGGAACCAGCTACAGCACCACCGCCCTGGGGGCGCGCGCTTTTGCCACGGCAGCGCTGGTGGGATCCGTTTACGGCACCTTAACTTGGGAGGGGGAAACGCTGCTGGTGACGCTGCTGGAGGTCTCGCCTTCCAGCCCTTACCTGGGGCTGTCCCTGCGGCAACTGGCCCAGGATTACGACCTGGCAATTTTGCTGCATCACTCCCGACCGGGCCGGCCCTGTGTTTTCCCCAAGATCTGGCAGAAAGAGGGCGAGACGGTGTTGAAGCGGGGGGATCGCCTGTATGTGATGGGGACGGTGGGATCCCTGATTCGCCTGGCCCAGGGACGCCCTCTGCCGCCGGAGCTGTATCAAGTGCGCCTTTTGGAATGTCGCAACCCCTACTTTGAAGACGAGATCCTCTCCACCTTGGCGTTTTATGCGCGGCTGCCCAAGACGGCCCTGAAGCCGCTGTTGCGCTGTCTGCCGGCGGTGGTGAGCCCCCCTCTCCCCCGCGACAAGGCGATTAAGTTGGCCCGCCAACTGCGCAAAATGAGCACCGAGGTGCAGGTGTTTGCCCAGGTGCAGTCCGGCGAGCGGCGGATCCTTGAAGTCCTCTAGGGCTTTTCGGCCACAAGACGCACAAAGCGATTTTGCCCGTAGAGCTCCTGGGCCACGACTCTTAAACCAACCTTCTCCAACAGCCAGGCCAAGTCCTCGGCGCTGAAGCGGTTGTGCTCGTAGAAGTGGGTAAATTGATCCACCAAGGTATCTAGGGGGGTGTCCGGCTGAAACAGTTGGGCCTCGGTGGCGGCATCGAAGTAGAGGCTGAGGGGGGCGCGCACCCAGTCCACTAGCAAAAATCGTCCCCCTGGCTTGAGTAGACGCCGCACCGCTTGCAACAGGCGCACCGGCTGCACCATCTCGTGGATCACCACCACCGCCTGGGCCGCGTCAACGCTGCTATCGGGCAGGGGCAAATGGGGATCGTGGAGGTCCGCTTGCAGCAGTTGGATGCCGGGGATGTCTTTGAGGTCGGCTTTAGCCCGCTCCAACATGTAGGGCATCAGATCTACGCCGATCAACTGTCCGCCGGGGTAGCGCTGGGCCCACTGCCGGAGGACATACCCCGGCCCCGTTCCCAGATCCAGCAGGCAGGGCGCAGCAGGCAAGCAAGGCTCAACGTGCTGCTGCCAAAACCGCCAAAAGGCCTCGTTGAAGCGCCCAGGAGCCGTGGCCAGCATGCGCTCGCAAAAGCTGGGGCCACGGTGGTGCTGGTAAAGAAGCTGAAAGGTATCGAGGCCGGTTTGGGGCATGGCTGAGCATTCTCAACGAATCCGGGGAACCAGGTCAGCAGCGCAGGAAGGGCATCGAAGCAAATCAAAAAGGAATGTCGGCCTAGCGAGCGGAAGAAGCGGTGGAGAAGTTGGCGATGCCCGTCTCTAGGTCGTCAAAACAGGTCAAGACCTTTTCCATGGAGGTGAGGCTGAGGACAAGGGAGACACTTTCGGGAACGCAACAGAGGCTGAGGTTGCCGCCGGCAGCCCGGCACTTGCGCAAGGCCGAGATCAGCACTCCCAGGCCGGAGCTATCCATAAAGGTAACCGCCGACATGTCGATCAACAGGTTGTGGTAGCCAAAATCCAAAACCTGCTGCAGCAACTGCCGGACTTCAGAAGCGGCTTTGGCGTCAAAGCGACCCTCTAAGGGCACGATTGCCAGCTTTTGCCCCTGGGGGGTTTCGGCAGTACGGATGCGCAGCTTAAAATCCATCGTTTCCAGTCAAGACCTCATGCCCCACCTTAGCACCATCGGTTGCTGCTATTACCCCCTCGGCAGGAAATCCCTCTTATGCAGAAAGAGAGGGTATCCCTCTTTGCCATGGCAATTTCCAACTGGTTGAGATTGTCTGCGGGGCCCAGCGTTGAGGCAGCTACCCTCACTTCCTCTTCAGACGGGGAGCAATCCCTCACCCCCTACCCCTCTCCCTTTGGGAGAGGGGAGCTAGCCGCTCCGCCTGCAGGCAGAGGGATCCAACCTTGGCTCCCCATCTCAGATCCTGGCCGGATCGAGCGCATAAGTCGGCTCGAGGGCGGGAAGGGACATACGCAGGCGAGGACGGTGCATGGCCAGCAACTGGGCCAGGCGCCTGCGCAGCTCGGTTCGCGGCACAATTGCGTCGATGAGCCCGTGGGCCAGCAGATATTCGGCCGTCTGGAAGCCCTCCGGCAGCTTGCCCTTGCCGATGGTTTGCTCAATAACATTGGGCCCGGCAAACCCCACCTGGGCGCCGGGTTCGGCCAGGATCAAATCCCCCAACATGGCAAAGCTGGCAGTCACCCCCCCATAGGTGGGATGGGTGAGCACAGAGATGAACAATTGCCCGGCCTCGCGGTGCCTTTGCAGAGCGGCTGCCGTTTTGGCCATTTGCATCAAGCTGAGGATCCCTTCCTGCATGCGGGCTCCCCCCGAGGCGGAGAAGATGACTAGGGGCAGGTGATCGCGGGTAGCTCGTTCGGTAAGACGGGTGATCTTCTCGCCCACCACCGAGCCCATGCTGCCGCCCATAAAGCGGAAGTCCATCACGCCCATCGCCACTGGGATCCCTTCCAAGCTGCCCAGCCCGGTCAAGACGGCATCTTTAAGTTGGGTGCGCTCCTGATAAGAGGCCAGTCGCTCGGCGTAGGGCTTTTGGTCGAAAAAGTGCAGCGGATCGGTGGGGGCCAGGTGCTCGTCAAGGGGCTGCCAGGAGCCGGGATCCAAAAGCTGCTGCAGCCGCTGCGGGGCCGTGATGCGATGGTGATAGCCGCAGCTCGGGCAAACCTGCCAGTTCTGCTGCAGATCCTTGGTGTAGGTGAGGGCGTCGCAAGCCGGACACTTCTGCCACAGGCCGTCGGCGATCTCCCGCACTTGCCGCTCTTTGTCGAAGGGGCTGCTGCCGGTCAAGTTAAGGGAAGTCTGCTTGCGCCGCTCGGCAAACCAATCCAGTAAAGACATAGCCGCTGAGGTACCCCCCTAGCTAGGGATGGCCAGAGCTGAATCTGTAAGCCCTGCCGGTGAGCTGCGAAACTCATCTTAACGTTCTCAAGCTATCAAAGAATCGCCAAGCTGGAAATAGAGACTTGCAATAGCCCATGACCGCAGAAACCCAGTGGCAGGTGTTGACCACAGGGGATGGATCCCTGACCTTTTTCTCCCAAGAGTTCGGGCAGGCTTTCCATAACACCAGCGGCGCTGCCCAGGAAGCGCTGGAGAAGTTTGTCCGCCCTTGCCGGCTGGATCGCCTGCCGTTGGAGCGGGATCCGGACGATCCCATTCGCCTCTTGGATATTTGCTTTGGCCTCGGCTACAACTCCGGCCTGGCCTTGGAGACGATTTGGCAGGTGCGGCCCGATTGCCCTGTGGAAGTCATTGGCCTGGAGCGATCCCCAGAGGTGCCCCGCCAGGCCTGGCAGGTGGGGGTGGGATCCACCTGGAGCTTTGGCCAGGAGTGGCAACACTTGATCGAGCAGGGATCCTGGCAATCGCCGCGCTGGCGGGGAACCCTGCTGTGGGGAGATGCCCGGCAAACCCTGCTCCAGGTGCCGCCGGGATGGGCGGATGCGGTGTTTTTGGATCCCTTCTCCCCTTCGGTTTGCCCGGAGCTGTGGACGGTGGACTTCTTGCGGGCAGTGGCCGAGCGAATGCGCCCCAGCGGGATCCTGGCCACCTATTCCTGTGCGGCGGCGGTGCGGGCGGCCTTGCTGGAGGCGGGGCTATTCATTGGCTCGACGCCGCCGGTGGGCCGCCCCTGGCCGGGCACGGTGGCCTCGCCCCAACCGCATCACCTGCCGCCCCTCTCGCCCATGGAGTGGGAGCACCTGAAAACCCGCGCCGCGGTGCCCTACCGGGATCCTACCTTGCAAGGGGATAGAGCCCAGATTCGGCTGCAACGCCAGCGAGAACAGCAAACTTCACCCCTTGAGCCCACTTCCGCCTGGAAACGCCGCTGGCCTGTGCAAGCCTAGCGACCGGAGTGCAGATCTGGGCAGCTTTTGCCGGAATTGCTGTCTGAGTGTATCCAAGACACCTGCACCAGTCCCGTACCCTTACGCAAGCTGCCGTGTCTTGACAAAGTTAAGCTAAAGTGAAGCCCTCTCTCCGGTGAGCTGCTATGTCTCCTTCGGCCTCTGCCGGTACACTGGTTGTCCTTTGTGCTGAACAGCACCGTGTTACCCTGCAGTTCTTGGCTCGCCTCTCTCGAGCTCCGGAGTTAGATCTGGAGCAGCGGCGTCTCTGTGTGCAAAGGTTGCGGCAGCGCCTCTCCCGCCACATTCAACTGGAGCGCCATGTCCTTTACCCGCTGCTCAGGACGGCTCTGGCGGCGGATCCCCACCGCAGCGCCCAAATTGACCGGCTGGAGCAGCAGTTGCGGGATCAGATCCCGGAGCTGACGCGCTTTTTGCACCAGGCGGAGCGCGACCCGCAGCAGTTGGATCCCACTTCTGCTCTTCACTTCTATCGGCAGTTGCGGGCCCAGTTCGAGCAGGAAGAGAAGCTCTTGCATCCCCTCTTTGCCCAGCATGTTTCCCCCGCTGCAGAGCAGCAGCAGTTGCGCCTGTTCCGCAAGCGCCTGCAGGCCAGCGCTGCTTCCAATCGCTCTGCACATAGCCGTCGCGTTGCTTTGAATGAGCTGGAACGGCAGGCGATAACCCGCCCTGTCTTGCCCAACGAGCGCTTCTGGTCGCTGCAGGGCAACGCTGTGCAGATGGCCGCTCCCTAGCCAACGACGGTCTTGTTGTTGGAGGCTGCCTGGTGGTGTTCGCAGGCGAGCTTGTGGTATCTTTGCCGCAACCGGCCTGCTGACCCTAGAACCATGCAACCCTGGGATCCGGAAACCTACGTCGACCAGATGGCCCAACTGCTGCAACTGCCCCTGCATCCTGAACACCGAGCAGGGGTGATCGAAAATTTTGCCCGCTTTCTGCCCATTGCTCAACAGGTGCTGGAGTTCCCGTTGCCGCCGATAGTTGAGCCAGATCCCACCTTTGACCCTCAGCCATGACCGGGGATCCCTACCTTCTCGGCAGCGCTGACGCGGTCTCTATTGCCAGGGCTGTCCGCCAGGGATCCGTGAGCGCCCAAGCGGTGGTGGCCGCCTGTCTGGAGCGGATTCGCCGGCGGGATCCCCAGCTCAATGCCTTTACAGCTGTCTTGGAGGAATCGGCCTTACAAGCGGCGGAGCAGGTGGATCGACAGGTGGCTCAAGGGATCCCGGTGGGCCCGCTGGCAGGGGTGCCCTTTGCCGTCAAGAACTTGTTTGACGTGGCCGGCCTCACCACCCTAGCTGGCTCGGCGATCAACCGCGAGAATCCCCCGGCCATCCAAGATGCAACGGTGGTGGCTCGTCTCAAGCAGGCAGGGGCGATCTTGGTGGGCACCCTCAATATGGACGAGTACGCCTATGGCTTCGTCACCGAAAACAGCCACTACGGCCCCACCCACAACCCCCACGATCTCAACCGCAGTGCGGGGGGATCCTCTGGCGGCTCGGCAGCAGCGGTGGCAGGAGGTTTGGTGCCCCTTGCCCTGGGCAGCGACACCAACGGCTCGATTCGGGTACCGGCCTCTTTGTGTGGCGTCTACGGCCTCAAGCCCACCTATGGCCGTCTGTCGCGGGCAGGGGTGGCTCTGTTTGCCCCCAGCTTCGACCACGTGGGCCCCTTGGCCCGTTCGGTGGCCGATATTGCCCTCAGCTTCGATGTTATGCAAGGGCCGGATCCCCAAGATCCCGTCTGTACCCGGCGTCCTGTGGATCCCACCTTTGGGCAGTTGGGGCAGGGGATCGAAGGCTTGCGCATCGCGGTGGCGGATGATTACTTTGCCCGAGGGGCAGAGCTCCCCATCTTGGCCGGAGTAGAAAAAGTGGCCCAAGCCCTGGGGGCCCGCCAGACTGTGCGGATCCCGGAAGCCCAGCGCGCCCGCGCCGCCGCCTACCTGATCACGGCTGCCGAGGGAGCCAACCTGCACCTGCCCAACCTGCGAACTCGCCCCCACGACTTCGATCCGGCCACCCGGGATCGCTTTTTGGCCGGAGCTTTGCTGCCCGCCAGTTGGATCTTGCAGGCGCAGCGCTTTCGCCGCTGGTACCGCCAGCAGGTGCAGACCATTTTTCAGGAGATCGATCTGTTCATTGCCCCCACCACCCCCTGCTCTGCCCCCTTACTTGGCCAAGAGAAGATGGTGATCGATGGGGTAGAAGTTCTCACCCGGCCCAACCTCGGCCTCTACACTCAGCCCCTCTCGTTTATCGGCCTGCCGGTGCTTTCAGTGCCGTTGCGCGAGAGCGGATCCCTGCCCTTTGGCGTACAACTGGTGGCCGCCCCCTATCAAGAAGCCAAACTGCTGCGGGCAGCCGCCTATTTGGAGAAGCTAGGGATCCCGGATGCGCGGCCTGCCTGAGCCAGGAGATGCTCCCTCTAGGCGCGTTTGAACCATATCTAGTGTTTTAATTTTGAATCCTTTGCTCCAGACGCTAAATATAATCTCCTCGATAGGGGTAAAAATGTGCCACTCTTGAGGGCCGCTTTTGCCCCTTTGTTTTTGCCAGAGAGTTTGAATCTTGTCGGGGCAGGACGTGAGCTGTTTGCCCAGAGAGAGGAAAATCTTAAAGTAAAATTAATCCCACGGTTGTTGTAGCGAATAACCTCTTTTCCGGCTTGGGTCGATAGAATGAGCGGCATAAAATGGACATGGCACCCCCACCTGGACTCTGCATTATGGATCACCCTACTTTTCTGGCCCAGCGCTACACGAAACTGTGCGAGGCTTATCTCTCGCTCAACGAAGCCTTCGCCAAATTAGATCACTCCCACAGCCGCCTGCAGAAGAGCTTCAGGAGGCTTCTGGTCACGGCCCGGAAAGCTTTGGATGAACTGCCTATCCTGCGGCAGGACGTCGAACAGTTACAACAGGGCGTCGAACAAAGGGATCGCTTGGTCCGTTCCCTGCGAGAAGAACTTCGGGAGAGAGAAGCTCGGCTGGGCGAGCTGATTGCCAACTATGACCAAGTCTGTCACGAGCTGGAGTCCACCAAAGCAGATCTGTTGAGCGCTCAGGCGTTGATTGAAAAACTGGAAGCAGAGAATGCCCAACTTTTGCAACAGTTGAGTCGCCTCACCAGTTTGGAGGAGGAATTGGCCAGCTTGACAGAACGGCTGAACCAAGCAGAGGCAGCCCGCCAAGCGTTGGAGGCCCGCAACCGTGAGCTGGAAGCAGCCCTGGGAGAGCGAGATCGGCAAGTGGATAGCCTGCAAGCGCGGCTGGCGCAATTGGAGCGAGAGAACGCCTCGCTGAAGGCGCAACTGTCGCAGGTGGCTGACCTGCTTACCGAGGACTCGATCAATCTCCTGCAAGAAACCGAGAATGCCGTCAAGGCCGATGAGGAGGTGCTGCCCCTGGTGCTGGCCTCGCTGCCAGAGACTGAGCGCCTTATGCAAGAGGCCGAGCAACTCCTCTCCTCTTGCTCAGAGCTGGTCCAAGTGAAACCACAAGCGGCTTGAGCTGAGGGTTAGCCTTCCAGCCAGGGCTGACAACTGCACACCAGGTGACGATCCCCGTAGGCGTTGTCAATGCGGCTGACGCTGGGCCAGAACTTGCGCTCCTTGACCCACGGGAGGGGATAGGCGGCTAGGGAGCGAGGGTAGGGGCGATCCCAGTGGTCGGCGGCCACTACCTCGGCGGTGTGGGGGGCAAGTTTAAGGGGATTGCGCACGGGATCCATCTCGCCCCGCTCGATGGCAGCAATCTCCTGGCGAATGGCGATCATTGCCTCACAGAAGCGATCCAGCTCTTCTAGGGATTCGCTCTCGGTGGGCTCCACCATCATTGTCCCCGGCACCGGCCAGGAGATGGTGGGGGCGTGGAAGCCGTAGTCCATTAGCCGCTTGGCTACATCCTCCACCTCAATGCCGGCGCTTTTCTTGAGGGGGCGCAGGTCCAGGATGCACTCGTGGGCCACCCATCCCCCCGGCCCTTTGTAGAGCACCGGGTAGTAGGGATCCAGCCGCTTGGCGATGTAATTGGCATTGAGGAGGGCCACTTGGGTAGCTAGGGTAAGGCCGGCGGATCCCATGAGGCGGATGTAGGCCCAGGCAATGGGCAGGATGCTGGCACTGCCCCAGGGGGCGGCGCTGACCGGGCCGTTGCAGCCGGGCAAAAAGGGGTGGCCGGGCAAATGCGGCAGCAGATGACGGGCAACGGCAATGGGCCCCACCCCCGGCCCGCCGCCGCCGTGGGGGATGCAGAAGGTCTTGTGCAGGTTGAGGTGGCAGACATCGGCCCCCAGCTCCGCAGGGCGGCAGAGGCCCACCTGGGCGTTGAGGTTGGCCCCATCCATGTACACCTGCCCCCCGGCCTCGTGGATCATCTGGCAAATCTGGCGGATCCCTTCCTCAAACACCCCATGGGTGGAGGGGTAGGTAATCATCAGGGCAGCCAGGCGTTCCCGGTGCTGCTCCACCTTGGCCCGCAGGTCTTCGAGGTCGATGTTGCCGGCCCTGTCGCAGGCCACGCTCGCCACCTGCATCCCAGCCATGACAGCGCTGGCGGGGTTGGTGCCATGGGCAGAGGTGGGGATCAGGCACACCTGGCGCTGGCTTTCCCCGCGGGCCTGGTGATAGCGGCGAATGGCCAGCAGGCCGGCATATTCCCCCTGGGAGCCGGCGTTGGGCTGCAGGGAGACGCCGGCAAAGCCCGTGATCTCCGCCAGCATTCGCTCCAACTGGGCAAAGAGGGTTTGATAGCCCCGCGCCTGCTCCAGGGGCACAAAGGGATGGAGCTGGGCAAACTCCGGCCAGGTCATCGGCAGCATCTCGGCTGTGGCGTTCAGCTTCATGGTGCAGGAGCCCAAGGGGATCATGGAGTGGACAAGGGAGAGATCCCGGCTCTGCAGGCGGTGGATGTAGCGCAGCAGCTCCGTTTCCGAGTGGTGGCGGTTGAACACCGGATGGGTGAGGTAGGGAGTGGTGCGCAAGAGCTGGGGGGGCAGGCTTTGGTTGGCATCCAAACCCAGGCCCTCGACATCCCAGGCTGGCTCTTCAGAGCCGGCAAAGATCTGCCAGAGATCGCGCAGATCCTGAGCGGTGGTGGCCTCGTCCAAGCTAATCCCCAGGGTCATCTCGTCGATCCGGCGCAGGTTGATGCGCCGCTGGGCGGCCCGCTCTTGGATCTGCCCAACCTGGGCGGGGGACTCTGCCCTTACCCAAAACGTGTCGAAGAAATACTCTGGCCCCACCCTGTAGCCCAGCTGGCGAATCGCGGCCGCTAGGTGATGGGCCTGGCGGTGGATGCGTTCGGCGATTTGCCGCAGGCCTCGGGGGCCGTGATAGACGGCATACATGGAGGCCACCACGGCCAAGAGCACCTGGGCGGTGCAGATGTTGCTGGTGGCCTTGTCGCGGCGGATGTGCTGCTCCCGGGTTTGCAGAGCCAGGCGCAGGGCCGGCCTGCCCTGAGCATCCTGAGAGATCCCCACCAGGCGCCCCGGCAGCAGCCGTTTGTGGGCCTCGCGAGTGGCAAAGTAGGCGGCATGGGGGCCGCCGTAGCCCAGGGGCACCCCAAAGCGCTGGGTGGATCCCACCACGATGTCCGCCCCCCATTCTCCCGGCGGCTGCAGGAGAGTCAGGCTGAGCAAGTCGGCAGCTACGGCCACCACCATCCCCCTTTGGTGGGCCCGCTCCACCAGCTCGCGGTAATCCCGGATCTCTCCATAGGTGTTGGGATACTGCAAGAGCAATCCAAAGCCGTTCTCCAGCTCCAACTGCGAAGGATCGGCCACACGCACCTGGATCCCCAAGGGCTCTGCCCGCGTCTGCACGACGGCAATGGTCTGGGGATGGCAGCCGCGATCCACCCAAAAAACTGGGGATTGCTTGCCCGCTAAGGTGTAGGCCAGGCTCATCGCTTCGGCGGCGGCAGTGGCTTCGTCCAGCAGGGAGGCATTGGCGATCTCCATGCCTGTTAGATCGATCACCATCGTCTGGAAATTGAGCAGGGCCTCTAGCCGCCCCTGGGCGATCTCCGCCTGGTAGGGGGTGTACTGGGTGTACCAGCCGGGGTTCTCCAGAATGTTGCGCTGAATCACCGGCGGCGTCAGGCAGTTGGAATAGCCCATACCCAAAAAGGAGCGCCACACCTGGTTCTGGGCCGCCATCGCCCTCAGCTCCGCCAATACTTGTTGCTCGCTGCAGGGGGATCCCAGGCCCAGGGGTCGGCTGCTGCGGATGGCCGCCGGTACCGCCTTATCCACTAATTCCCGTAGAGAGCTCAGCCCTAAGGCGTGCAACATCTGACGGATTTGCTGGGCGTCCGGCCCGATGTGCCGCCAGAGGAAGAGTTCTCGCTGCTCTAGCAGCTCCAGCTCGGCATCGACGGCAGAGAGGGGTTGAGGCGTCTCCCGTCCAGAGGGGCTGAGGGGATGGAGGATGGTGGAGTCGGACATGGGGCAAAACAAAAGCGATGGAAAGTCGGTCAGCCGCCAAAAGGCTATTCCCCGATCATAGTTGTTAAAAATTGTTTCTGTCGGGATCCAAATTTGAATCTGGGTCTCGATTCGGGGGAGCGGGGATGAGACACTAAATGGTCGGAGAATGTTAGCGACCTATCCCCTGAGCGTTGTCATGACTGCTTTCAACTCTGTCTGGAGAGGTGGTGCTATGCGTCGGCTCCTGTCCGCCTTGGTGTCTATCCTGTTGCTGCTCTGTCTGTGCTTGGTCCCCTTGGGGATCCCGGCGGTGGCGGCGGAGCTGCCGCCGGTGAAACATCTTGACACTCCCATCGACGTGAACAACACCATCCTGCGCAACTACCGCCAGTTGCCCGGCTTCTATCCCACCCTGGCCCGCATCCTAGTAAAAAATGCTCCCTACAACAGCCTGGAGGACATGCTGCAGATCCCAGAATTGACGGAGCAACAGAAGGCCTTGATCAAGGCGAACGCGGAGAACTTCGTGTTTGGGGAGTACCAAGAGGGAGCCAACCAACTGGAAAACCGGATCAACCAGGGATACTACGGCTGATCCTGGCAGAGTCTGCAGGGGAGAAAGCTTTCTGCTTCTCTGCAGCTTTTATGAAGCCTGCGTCGACATACCCCCCATCCCTAAAGGGCGGGGATTCTTGTTCTTGGTTCCACGACAGCACTTACTAACTAGTGGCTAGTGGTTAGTAATTAGTGACGGGCCACTAACTTCTTCACCTACTTGTCACTACGCCAGATCTCCCCAAGCGTTCCCGAACCCCCCTCTGTCCCCTCGTACACGGGGGGATGAAAGGGGGGCCCAGTAGTTCCCCAATGGCCTTGGGAATTCCCCCGCTAGTTGTGAGACCCAAGGGGAGCTGCCCTCCTCAGTCTCTATCCCCCGTCGCCAGAGTACCCCGAAGGTTTTGATGGGCTTAAAATAGCCCATGGTGCTCATCGAGCCAAGTGGATGGAGCCAACTTCGAGAACATTTCCAACTGCTGTCTCGTCAGCCCAGGGAGATCCCCGCATCGCCGAGATCACGCAGCGGGGAGTGGCCGAGGTCTTCCCAGGGGGAGCGGCAGCCTTGGCGGAGCGCCTGGCCACCACCGATCGCCCCTTGCGGGTGAAGCTGGGCATCGATCCCACGCGGCCAGATCTGCACCTGGGCCATGCAGTGGTCTTGCGCAAGTTGCGCCAATTCCAGGATGCTGGCCATGTGGCCATCCTCCTCATCGGGGATTTTACAGCCCTGGTCGGGGATCCCACTGGCCAATCGGAGGCGCGTCCCCGTCTGACGCCGGCAGAAGTGGAGGAAAATGCCCGCACCTATCTGGAGCAGGCTGCCAAGATTTTGGACTTTGCCACCCCTGGCCGGCTGGAGGTGCGCCGCAACAGCGAGTGGCTGGCCCGCCTTACCTTGAGCGAGCTAATCGAGCTGCAGGCTCAGATGACGGTGGGGCAGATGTTGGCCAAAGAGGACTTTGCCCAGCGCTACCGCTCGGGGACGCCAATTTATCTCCACGAATTTCTCTACCCCCTCCTGCAGGGCTATGATTCGGTGGCCCTGGCAGCCGACGTGGAACTAGGGGGGACTGACCAGCGCTTTAACCTCCTGGTTGGCCGGGAGCTGCAACTGTGGAAGGGCCAAACCCCTCAATTTTGCCTGACGGTGCCCCTGTTGGAGGGCTTAGATGGCTACCAGAAAATGTCCAAGTCCAAAAACAACTACGTGGGCCTGACCGAGGATCCCCTCACCATGTACTCCAAGCTAGAGAAGGTGCCGGATCAGCTGGTGGAGCGCTACTTTGAGCTGCTCACCTCGGTGCCCCCCTCGGAGCTGCCGGCGGATCCCCGCCAGCGCCAGATCCTCTTGGCCAAGACCCTCGTGGCCCAATTTCACTCTTCTGAAGCCGCAGAAGAGGCGCAGCGCACCGCCCAAGCGCTGGTGTTACAAGGCAATCTCGTTGAAACGGGATCCATCCCCACTTTTGCCATCCAGTGCTTGTCTTACCCGGTAAAACTGAGCTACATCCTGCGCGAATCCGGCCTCTGCAAGAGCGCTGCCGAGGCCCGTCGGCAAATCCAAGGGGGCGCCGTGCGGCTGGATGGGCAAAAGGTGGAGGATCCCGACCTGGAGTTTGCCCAAGCCTCTGAGCTGGACGGGCGGGTTTTGCAGGTGGGCAAGAAGGCCTTCTGCCGCTTGGTGGTCGGCACAAACTAGTCAGCTTTGGTTTTCTCCCCTCACCCCCAACCCCTCTATGAGGGGAGCTCGATGGTTCCACAACTATTCAACAGGTGGGGATGGGCTTAAAGCCGAGCCCGGCTTTCTTCTGCTTGGTCTTGGCTGAGGGGTTAAACAGCGGCGAAGCTAACACGGGCTCTGGCCGGGGCCGGATCGATCTTGCCTCCGCCACAGCTTCGGCGAGCTTTTGCCGCACCAGCTCTTGGGTCTCCAAAATATTGGGATCCGCCGCCCATTCCGGGGCTTCTTTGACCGGATCGTCTTCGGAAGTGAATTCCAAATCGTAAACCTCGTTGCGGTAAGTGGGGCTGAAGCACTCCCAGGCGCGCAGGCTGTAGAAGTAGGGGAATAGCCGCACCATGCGCTCGATATCCAAGTGTTCGGCAAAGCGCCGAAAGGCTTCTTCTTCGGAAACCGGAAAAGGCGCATAATGCTCGGAAACAAACCACTGCAAAAACTTTCGCGCCTCCGGAACGATCTGCTCTGGGGCCATGGATCCCAGCGCTGCCGCGTTGAAGCAGTTGACCAAAAGGTGCTCCAGCAGCACAGCGTTGTACTCGGCAAAGCAGGTTTGCTCGCGGCTTTCTACCGGCTGCCAAGGCATCTTGCCGTTGGCGGCAATGAACAAGTGAACCAGGTCATGCGAGGGATTGGTTTGGATGGAGCCGTGCCCCTCCAGCTTGGCCCCGTCACAGCTAAAGATCTGGTACTGAGGGCTCCAGTAGAACTTCAGTTGCTTGGCCGCCATGTTTGACCGTCCTCCTCACCCAGAGGGATCCCTATTAGAGCTTACACCTGTGGACGGGTTCCCATGCACCTCAGGCGGCGTCTGCCCGCCTTCGGGAGAGGAGATGGGGGCAAAACTGGACTGCCAAGCTTTTTCTAGGCTGGCCGGCAAGCCTCTTGAAGCTCCCCAACCCCACGGGCCATGCTTCTAAAGCCAAAGTTAAACAAGGACGCTTATTTTAAAAAAACTGTCACCTCTGAAAGCCATCGCCTGAGGATCGACAAGTTTTTAGTATCTTTTTTTACTTGCAAGTGTTTCTTTCTACGATACTCTTTCGGCTCTCCCTATGGTAGCGTTACATCGCGATTTTGCCTTTTCTCTCGACCTTTTAACAGACCAGAAAACCGAGAAACTAGCTGGGTGATTGCCCTGATCCTGCTAGGGATCTCTATAGCCGGCTGTGGCTCTTCCAGTAGCACGGGGATCGACCCTGCTTCTTTGGGATCCCCAACTCGCCTGACTTTCAATGGGGCTCTGACGCGCAATTTCAGCGGCACCCAGGGGGAGATGGAGTTCAACATTGCCCTTTTGCAAAGCGGGGATCCGCCTCAGCCGGTCACCCAGCTTTCCCCTGCCCAGGTCAGCCTACAGGTTAACCGGGTAACCGATCTGCAGGGCATCCCGCAGTCAGCCACAGTAACCCTGAGCCCCACTCGCATCGAGAATCCTCGAGCGGAGCTGGCCCGTCAGCCTTTGCTGATGGCCATTCTCATGGACGGCTCCGGCAGCCTGCTGGTTTTGGATCCCCAGTCCCGGCGCTTTTTGGCTGTTTTTGGGCTTTTGGATCAATTTCGCGCCACACCCCTGGATCTGGGGGCGGTGCTCCGCTTCGATAATCGAGGAGCTGGTTTTGGCGCTACCGCTCTCGGCCAGCCCTTGCGCACGGCCCAACTGCTGCAAGACTTCACCAGCGACAAGCAACTGCTGAGGCGGGGGGTACTGCGGGCAAATCCTGGTGGGAACACCGCCCTTTATGATGCCACGGTGGAAGCCGCGCGTTTCTTAAGCGACTTTCGCCCCAATGAGCCCTTCAACCGGCGCCTGGTGGTGTTCACCGACGGCATCGATAACGAGAGCACCCGCTCCATTGAGCAGACCACTCGGGAGCTCACAACGCTGGCCCGAGAGCGGGGGCAGAAGCTAACTGTGTATGTGGTCGGGCTGGGCGTTGACTTAAACCTCTTGGAGCTCCAGCGGCTGGCGGCGGCCACAGAAGGCACTTTTGTGTCGGCGCGGTTTGCCGAAGCTTTGGAAGCTCCCTTTGCCAACTTATTCCCTGCTGCTATTGGGGAGCACCGCCTGCAGGTGAGGGTGCAAAGCAATGTTCCGCTATCTGCTGGTTCTTATCTTCTCAGTGGCGAGCTGAGAGTTGAGAGAGAAGGCAGCCGTTTTGTGGCGCCATTCAGCGACGCTGTTCTCACGGTGGGATCCCGCTAGAGTCATTCCGCAGGCTGACAACATCCCTAATCGAGAGCGAGGCGATAAGCAAATGTTTCGACGACTCGGTATACCCAGAAGATTTTGGCAACCGGCTGCGCTTGTCCTGGCGGCAGTGCTTACAGGTTCCCTAACGGTTTTCCTGAAAGGTTGTGGTGGTGGTACCTCCAGCAGCCCCTCGACCGTGGGGTCGCCGCCAAGGGATCCCGGCTCTGGCTCTACCTCTGCCATTTTGGGATTGGTGGTGGATCCCTTTGCTCAGCTTTGCCCTTCAGGCTCAACAGCCGCCCTTTGTTCGGGAGGGCCGCTCTTTTCAAGAGGCAATAAGGTTGAGTTGTTCAACCTAAGCTCAAGAGGGGACATTTTGTTGCCTGCCTTGTCAACCACTGCCTTGGAGGGCAACTTGCGGTTCACCATTCCCTTTTCCGGATCGATTATTCAACCGCCGGGGAAATTGGTATCGGTTCAGTCCAATCTCCTGGGCCAAGGGCGTCAGTCCGGCCAGCCTACACCCCTGCGGGGATTTGTTTTCAGCGCAGCCGTGGATGTTTCCCCTTGGAGCGAAGCCCTTTATCGCATCTTGCTGCGGGAGCGGGATAGAGTACCTTTCTCCAACTTACAGTCTTTTAATTTAAAATAGGGTACAGGTATTCAAGAGGAAGGAGAGAAAGG